>SPBP01000082.1 GCA_004525935.1 Lentisphaerales bacterium
CGCCGCAATCGCCGGCCCTCACTCGCTCAACGCGCGCGGCGCCCGTTCTCAACATTCGCTGGATCATCGGGACCAGCACACTGCCCTCCGACAGGTTCGACCAGGCTGTGCTCGGCAGCGACGCGAAAATGAAGATGCGGCACTTCCCGATCGGCCTGCGCATCAGGAACGGCTTCCCGTCCGCAAAGCTCGCCAGCGCCCGCCAGTGCCCGGCATCGGACCACTCGGTCGATTCCTCATTCTGCCCATCCTCGGTGCGCTCGACAGCCTGCCGCTTGAAGATCTCGAGTTCCTGGAGCGAAAGATTCGCGCCGTTGTCGGTCCTCGCAAGCGGTCCTTCATTTTCCTCCCAGAGCATCACTTTGTGCGAATCCTTGGCCGGTGCCGTCTCTATGTCGGCCCATCGGAAGCCGAAGGGGGGAATATCGTTACCACTTGCGTGCACCCCGACTTCACCGGACGGAAAGAACACCACTACCCCTCCCTGCTCGACAAATGAGCGCATCGCTTTTGCGATCGGCCCTTCGCCGGGCGGTTCGGCCTGCCAGAGTAGGAGCGAAAGCTCGCTCCAATTCATGTCCGCCGCCTCTGTCGGCAATATTACTTCGCTGCTGCTGTTCAGCATGTCCGGCGCAGGTGCCGCGGCAAGCCCAAGGTATGCGGCTATTTCATCCGAATCCGATACAACAGTGGTCCGTCTCAACGGTCCTTCGCCATAGGCAAAATAGCAGACGTTATCGCGTGGGTTCGTGTCTGCCGGTATCTCCGCCCGACCCCATCCGGATCGCGCCCCGCTGTCCGGGACCTGGAATCGCCTGCAGAACCTGATGCTTTGTGCCGGAATCGAAAGATCTACCTGCTGCCTGACCCCGCCTAGCGTAACGATCATCGGCAGCGTCTCCGGCGAGCCCGGCGACCTTTCAATATCAAGAGCCAGCACAATCTCCCTGGCCACGCTTCCGCCGGCCAGCCTGGCGTCGCGAAATGCAACCGACGTGTTCTTTCCGAGATCCTCCGACAGCGCCATGATCCGTATCTTCACATCCTGAGAAAGTGCCGCAAGCCGTGCGTTCAAGGTCACCCATTCCCGGCTGGCCGGAAGCCAGTTGCTGCTCTGGAAGTCCGAGGCTATCCATATTTCCGCGCGGCCAGGCCTGCTCTGCACAATGTAGTCCAGAGCGGAACTCAGCATTGCAGGAATGTTCGCGGCCGTGTCGGTGGGCGAAACAGGCTCAAGCTCTGCAAGTGTCGCCGGTTGCTCAATTTCGTGCGGGGTATTGAAAACGCTTTCTATAAGAACGAAGCGGCTTGACGCGAACGCGTCCTTTGCGGCCCGGGAGAGCAGCATCAGCGCCTGTTCGCGCTTCGTGAGTCGGCTTCGGGGGTTCACGGCCTCCATGCTTGCCGATCGATCGAGCAGCACAACTACAGTGTCCGGCGCGCCCGCAATCCGGATGCCAAGCCATCCGCCAATCAGCGGCCGGCTCAAGGCGAGCACCACCATCAGGACAACCAATGCCCGGCAGATCAGGATCAGGTAATGCCTCAGCCTTGCGCGCCGCGTGGAACTACGCGTGACCGACACCAGGAACATCATTGCCGCCCACTTGAGCGGGCGGAACCGGAGCCGGTTCAGAAGATGAATAAGCACCGGCAGCAAGATGAGCGGCAAGGCCCACAGCACAAATGGCTGAATAAAGGTCATTCCGTAGTGTCCTGTCCCCGAAACAGTAAGACGCGGCAGCAAGCGACCTGCTGCCCGGGCCGGACCGGCACAACACGATCGTTTCAGACAGCGGCTCTTCGCATCCGCTGCAGAAGGAACCCGGCCAGCACCTTCTCATAGTCCGCGTTCACCAGAACGCGGTGATAGTCGACTCCAAACTCCTCGCAACCACGCTGAATGCTGGAAAGGTACTGATCCACTTCCCGCCTGTAACCTGCGCGCACAACTGAAGGATCCGTCACCATCGCAAAGGAGCTCTCGAGGTCCGAGAACCTGATCGGCCTGTCGAACTCGAATTCCAGCTCCTGTCGGTCAAGCAGATGAAATACTGCCAGATCGTGCTTGCGAAAACGCATGTGCTGAAAGCAATCAAGAAGCGGCCCGACTTCCGTAAAGAAATCGGAGAATATGATAACAAGCGCCCGTTGCCGGATCTTCTCGGCAAGATTGTGAATCGTCTTGACCGCCTCGGTGCTGCCCGCGGGTTCCAGTGCCGCAAGAATGTCAAAGATATTCTTGAGATGTGACGGCGTATGGCGTGGTGGCAGTTCCTGAACCGTCCGGTCTGAAAAACCGATGAGCCCCACCGCGTCCCCCTGGTGAACCAGCAGGTAAGCCAGTGTCGCCGCCAACTTGCGGGCATAATCGAACTTGCTGCCGTGCGCTCCGGCAAACGACATCGACGCGCTGCAGTCCAGGACAAGATGGCACCGCAGGTTCGTGTCCGCCTCAAATTCCTTCATGTAGAATCTGTCCGACCTGGCGTATACACGCCAGTCGAGACTTCTCACATCATCGCCGGGAACATACTTTCGGTATTCGGCAAACTCGACGCTCGATCCCCTGGTGGCGCTTCTGTGTATACCGGTGACGCTTCCGATCATCGGCATACGTGCTGAGATGGTCAGCCGCGAGAGCCGGGAGAGCACGGCAGAATCAAGGAAGTCTCTATCGGTCGGAGCCGCCAAGACATCATTCCTCCTTCATCTCGCTTATCATGCGCCGGATTATGTCGAGACTGCTGACCCCTTCCGACTCCGCGTGGAAGTTCGTAATGATGCGGTGCGCAAGCACGGGCTCAGCCACGGCCTGCACATCTTCGATCTGGACAAGATAACTGCCCCTCAGCACCGCGCGCGCCCTGGCACCGAGAATCAGGTATTGCACGGCCCGCGGACCGGCTCCCCACATGACCCAGTTCTTGATCCAGGTGTCTGCCGACGGCATTTTGGGCCTCGATTTCCGAACAAGGCGGACAACATAGTCGTAGACGTGATCCGGCACCGGGACCCGCCGGACAACAGTCTGGAACTCGATCACCTGGTTGCCGTCAATGACATGACTCAGTTGCGGCAGATCGCCTGCCGTCGTTTCGCGCGCAATGCGTTTTTCTTCTTCCTCGTTCGGATAGTCCACGTGTATGAGAAACATGAACCGGTCCAGCTGGGCCTCGGGTAGTGGATAGGTTCCCTCCTGCTCGATCGGGTTCTGTGTCGCAAGCACAAAAAAGGGCTGGTCCAGTTTGAACGAGTGAGAACCGGCGTTCAAACAATTCTCCTGCATAGCCTGGAGCAGGGCAGCCTGGGTCTTCGGCGGGGTCCGGTTGATCTCGTCGGCCAACACGATGTTCGCAAAGATCGGCCCCTTCGCAAACTCAAACGCGCGCCTGCCCGGCTGATCCGTTTCCTGAAGAATATCCGTTCCGGTAATGTCCGAGGGCATCAGGTCGGGCGTGAACTGGATCCGGCTGAACTTGAGGGACATCAGATCGCTGAGTGAATGGATAAGAAGGCTCTTCGCTAGACCCGGCACCCCCATGAGAAGGGCGTGACCCCTCGCGAAAATGCAGATGAGCAGCTTTTCGATTACATCATCCTGACCGACAATTACCTTGGCCAGCTCGGACCTTATGCGACCATATGTCTCACGCAGTCGCTCGATGGCCTCTACGTCCTGCTCCATCGGTGCCGACTGTGCGGCGTTGATCTTCCCGGCTTCCGGTTCCTGCTGTGACGGCATCATGTTTCCCCTTCTCCATGGACCTGCGGCAGGCGAAGAAGCACTTCCACCCGCGAGTACCTGTCGAAATGCTCCGCGCGGCTGTTGCACCGACCCGCCTGCACCAACGGCTTCCACCGCTCATTGGCCTGAAAGCACATAGTGCGTGAGTTTACCAGTACTGATGCAATATGCGCGCTGCCCTCTTCAAGATCAAGATCATCCTGCGCACCACAGGAGATAACTGGTGCACAGATTGAATTGCCTCCCCCCATGTACTGATGCAAAACTCGCCTCTGTCTATGCTGTGTTATCTGTGGGAAATCGCACTAGCAGGGCTAGGACTTTGACCCGCCGCAGGCGGGGCTAAGTCCGACGCACTGCTAGAGTTCTGAAAGAAGTTCCCGAACGCTGACTGCAATTTCGGGATCCTTGTCGTTGACGGCTCGACGCAGCAGCTCTTCCGCCTTTGCCCCGAACTCTCGCAGTCCCTTCATCGCTGCGGTACGATCGGCATACGTTTCGCTGCCAAGCTTCCTGATCCAGTCACTGATCTTTGCCTCATCATCATCAGTCAGTCCGACGGCAACCCTCTCTCCCGGTACGGATACGCCCTTATCGCCAGCCAGTGCCAGGAATTCCCTTTCTGAGATATGCCTGAGCTGGCCGTCAATCAGACCATGACGGCGACCATCAACAGATGTGGCGCCAAATACCCATGGCATGACCTGGCCACCTGATGCCTGTCTGGGTACGGAAAACACAAAAGGCTTGCCGTCACTTGCGCTGATCACTGTCCGGTCGAAATTCTTGACATAATCCCTGATATCCTCGAGACCCGCGGGCGGTCTGCCGTATTCCAACACGTACATCTCCATCGCAGCGTCAATCAGTCGGAACTTGTTGGCATCGTCGTACACCTGACCTGCCCTGGCCTGACCAAACTCGAACTCGCGGAAGTCATCTTCGTCATATTCTGCAGCCAGCAGCCAGCACCCATCCTCGAGCTGCATCACTACCTTTTCCTCGCCCCCAGGATCATCGCCCTCACTCAGGACCACGCATGCCTTGTTGCTGGCCACGTTCATGGTCGCACTTATGAACTCCGTGCCAGCGAGTTCATTCGCAATCTCCTGAAACCCGGCGGGCTCGTCCTCAATCAACTCAAGGAGCTCAGCGAGCAGTTGGCCGGTACAGCATCGTTTCAGGCCAACGACATCTCCCCTCTGCACGGCCCCCACCAGGGAACGCCACGTGGACTCCGGCGTCGACAGATCGATTCCTCCCCAATCCTTACCCGTCATCTTCTTGTAATCGGCCACCGCAAGTCTGAAGATCGGCGATCGTGGATCCCCTTTCAAAACGCTTTCAATGTCGGCAACAGCTTCGTTCGTCTTCTTTGCATGCAGACTGCTCTGCGCCCTGAGCAACAGCGCTGACTCCCGCAGCGGGTTAGGCTGAATCCTCGCCTCGATCACTTTGGTGAACGCTTTCGAGGCGGTCTCGTATTTCTTCTGCCGATATGCCTCCGCCCCGTCCCCGAGCCACTGGCCCAGCGACATCATCGTGGCAATTGTCAATGAGACCACCTGGTTAGTGATAACCGCTTCCATGAGCTGTCCCCGTCGTCAAATCAGCGAACGTGCCGATCTATCACTTGCTTTCGGCCTTCTCCTTGGACATAACTACAAAATCCTCAAGAATCTTCAGCGCCTCCTCCATGACAAAATCGTTGCCGCCACCGTCGTCTTCGGTTTCGTCGTCGACCATTGAGCGCTGAAGATCCCGCAGTTCCTTTTCCGTTTTCGCCATTTCCCGCCGCTTATCGATGTTCAGCGAGATCTCTTCGGCTTCGTTCAGCTCCTCGATACGATCCAGCATCTTCACATACATCATGAATCGCTCGTCTTCCTGCCTTCGCTTCTCGGACTTCTCTGTCAATGGCGCTACGAACGGAACAAGATTCCCTTCCCGCATGAACATCGAGCTACGGACCATAGTCCATTCCAGAGGATTTCGAAGGAACTCCTCGCCGACTTCAAGCCGGTCAAATACCGAGGACACAACAATGTCAGGTGACACTCCGTTCAGCTGCGTCGAACTGCCCGTGACCCTGTAGAACAGACCGCTGGTCACCTTCAGAGAGCCAAACCTTCCGTCTTCGCCCAGTACCACAATCGACTGCACACTTCCCTTGCCGTGCGTCTTCGAATCGCCCACTATCAAGGCCCTGCCGTAATCCTGCAGCGCACCGGCAAGAATCTCCGCGGCTGACGCGGTAAGACGACTGATGAGCAGGACAAGCGGACCGGAATATGCCACTGACGGGTCCTCGTCGGGCAATACACGGACGCGATCGCTTCTCACCAGCACCGTAGGCCCCTCACGAATGAACAGACCCGTCATCAGAGCCGATTCTGCAAGGGACCCGCCACCGTTGTTCCTGAGATCAAGCAGAACTCCGTCAACCCCTTTCTCCTGCATGCTCTCGAGGATCTTCTGAACATCACGGGATGAACTACGATAGCCGTCGGGATTCGTTCTTCGTCCTTCCATGTCGGCATAGAACCCGGGCAGGCTGATAATGCCAAGTTGCATTTTATCTGCGTCGTCCGCACCAATGTTTCTGATCTTCTCCGTCGCGGCACCGTCTTCCAGTTTTACCTCGTCCCGGATCAGTTCCACTTTTCTGGTCGTTGCACCGGTCGGATCGGATTCTGGAATCACGGTCAGAACAACCCTGGTTCCCTTCTCTCCCCGGATCAGCCTCACACTCTTGTAAAGCGGCCAGTGCAGGATGCTCACCGACTCTTCATCACCCTGCGCAACTGCCACTATTTTGTCGCCCGGCCGCAACCGGATGTCTCGCTTGTCTCCTGAAGCAGGCCCGCCAGGCACCAGGCTTTTGATCACCGTCACACCTTCTTCGGACGTCAACACGGCGCCTATGCCGACAACAGACAACTTCATGCCTATATCAAAATTGTCCACGGCGGCCGGTGACATGTATTCGCAATGCGGATCGTATGCGGAAGCAAATGCGCTCAAGTAGTTCTGAAGAACCCATTCGGCATCGACATCTTCGAGCATCGTAAGATGCTGTCGGTACTGCTGCCGGATGGTCTCTGCCGGATCCTCCGGCGGCTCATCTCCGGACTTGTCCGCAGATTCATTCGCGGGTTCCTCCCCGGATTCTTCGGGACTCAGTGTCTTCTCGTCACTGGGGCCCGATTCGTCGGGCTCAGCCGGGTCCGGAACTACCTCAAGCTCACCGGCAACAACTTTACGAATGTATGCATCCTTGATTCGCTTGCGCCAGAGCTGGTCCCATTCCTTCTCGTCGCGAGGCCACGGCACATACTTGCGCTTCCACGCGTATTGTTCGTCGACTTCAAGGTCAAAGCCCTTCTTAAGAAGGTTGTCGACGTAGTCAAACCGATTCCGAACTCGTTCCCGGAAGACCTCGAAGACATGATACGCGAATACAAGATCGCCATTCTTCAGTTCATCATCGATCTTCATCCTGTGCTCCTGGAACGAGGCAATGTCCGATTCGAGAAAGTACAACTTTGTCTCGTCCAGTCGCTCCAGGTAGTTGTCGAAGGCCCGACTCGCTATGAAGTTGTCGACAGGAAGGTGAAAGATATGCTGGTTTTGAAGCTCCTCACAGAGCAGCGTAGCTATTTCAGCGTAGTGCGCCGGCAGTTCGAGTAGCGGCTTCGCCGCCTCGTCGACGGCAGCGCGGGCCGTCAACAAAAGACAGGCAGCGAGTACGGCCATGATGGCCATCATTCGCACAGGTTTCCAGCCCCATTTCATTGTGTCCCCCGATCCATTTCCGTCCCTGTCCTGCGCGACTTCACTTCCTGACAACTACCACCGGCTCCAGGCCCGCGATCTGCAGCTTCAACAGATCAAGTCTTACGCCCTTGGGAACGGCAAAGATCAATCCTACGTCAACCGGCACTCCGACGTCGAGGAGTCCCGTAAACCCCTTGTTAGTCTGGCACGTCTGGCGCCATGGCTTCGTTGCCCTGGTGCCACCGAACACCTTCTGTGGGCCACCCGTCTCAAGAAGGTAGATTCCGCGCTGCGTGTCGGGCAGAAGTATCCACGTCGGAACATAACGGGCATCGTTCGTGTCGACGAGGGCCACATCGTTACTCATATCGAAGAAGCGATAGCGTCCACGCAATGCATTTTGCTCAGATGAATCAACAGCCAGGACAGTGCCCACATGCGGCAGGTCTTCGGCCTGGGCGGCACGAAGCACAACCAGCCTGTCGACGGCGTTCGATTCGGGGACCATGGCCTGTAATCTGAAGTCGACTGTGACCAGGATGTATCCATCGGGTGGCTTCTTAGTCAGTATCAGCTTGTCCACCGGCTCTGAATAGGACTCCGTGATATCGACATCCCTGATTGTGGTCAACAGAAATACATCCTGCACCATCCACGCGGCTTCATTTGACGAAACCATCACTTCGGCGATGAACACTTCGTTAGTCTGCCAACCCGATTCACCGCTTCCTATACTGTCGAGATAGGCCCTGTCGTCCTCCGACAGGTTCACCCGCTGGATGGCTATCGCCTGTCCGTTCCTGTCCTCGAGCTGCACCATTTCACCATCTGCGCCGACCAGCGCCGCTTCAATGCTCTCGCCCCTGCTCGACGTCCAGGTCCTGAGTTCTTCCCCGCCGGCTGCCACGCTCACGCCGCTCGCAAACACGCAAACTGCAGCCAGCATCGGCAACAGCCGACCACGGCGACTGCACCACGTATTCGCGGCACGCAGACGCTGCGATCCTGCATCCGGGCCACGACGGTTTTGTGCTTTTGTTTCCCGCATCTTTCCTCAATACGTTTCGTGATTCGCATGCAAGCGACGAGTCAACCCATAGTAACGTAAGCACGCCGAATTGCCAGTCAAAACCCACGCCAGCGCTCAGGCCGATCCTGCCGGGCCACGCCCGCGAAAGACAATGGTTGCTAACTTATAACGATAAGCATTATCGTTGTGCTGAACTAACTTAACCAACCCGCATCCCGATTGGTACGAAGATCATGCGCTTGCGCACGCTCATCCATGTTCTCGCAGCTGTAGCGGCATTCGCGACAGCCAACGCTGCCGGCAGGAAGAAGGACTCGGATGTCGACGCCCTTATCGATCAGCTGGGTGCCCCGAAATGGCGGGATCGCGAAAAGGCACAGTCGCAACTCCTGACACCTGATCCGGATTTCTCGAAGGCTGTCGTGGATCGTGCACTTCAGGTGCTCACCACCACCCAGGATCCCGAAATGAAGATCCGCCTGACTGATCTTCTCGAAGTCATCGTGCTGAGAGACTCATTCAAAGGCGAACAGGGCTTCCTGGGCGTCACCCTCCATCCGGTCATAGCGTCCCTCGTACCCGATGGGCCTATCGTGCACACTGTAGGAATAGTCGAGCCGCTTGCGGGATACCCGGCGGACAAGGCGGGTATCAAGTCCGGAGACAGGATCATACAGATCGATAACAAGATCTGCGGACCGGCTTTTGGAGTGCCGGATCTCGTCGCGTACATTTCGTCAAAGAGCCCCGGCGATATCGTTGTGCTGCAGCTGTGGTCTAATGGTATACGCACAGAAAAAAGCGTGCCACTCGCGGCACGCAATGTCCCGTCGGATATGTCGCTCGAACAAAGGACAGAGCTCTTCTTCCGATCCTGGCTCGAGGATCATCTTCGCGATGCAGAACAGACAGCGGAGCAGGCGAAGTAGCATCAACCTCCTTTCCTGATCCCGCAACGGGTCCGGAATAACCGGCCAATCTCTCAAACCCAGTTCGCATTCCTGCAA
>SPBP01000007.1 GCA_004525935.1 Lentisphaerales bacterium
ATTCGACACCATGAATCCCGCAAGCCCCGCTTTGCTCTTGCCGCCTCTACCCGTTGCGGCCTCGTCCCTGATCTCCCCGCCAATACCCGTAGCCGCCCCGGGATACGGCGATATCGCCGTTGGATGATTGTGTGTTTCAACCTTCATCACAATGTCGATCAAATCCTGCACATAGCCATATTCCGAACCGTCGGCTGGATCGGGCCCGAACCATACGTCCTCAAAGCCTTCTATCACCGCGGCGTTGTCGGAATATGCAACCAGTGTGCCGGCGGGATGCAAGGCGTGCGTATTGCGTATCATGTCGAACAACCCGCGATCCTGCACGCAGCCGTCCAGCGTCCAATCCGCGTTAAAGATCTTGTGACGACAATGCTCAGAGTTCACCTGGCCAAACATCACGAGTTCAACGTCCGTCGGGTTCCTGGAAGCAGCGGAATATCGCTGAAACAGGTACTCGATTTCATCATCACTAAGCGCCAGCCCAGTCTCGATATTGGCCCTCCTGAGTGCATCAATGCCGTTCTTCAGAATGTCCACAAGACTGAAGGGGCTCGGCTCGAGTTCCGCAAAGTAGTCGCGAAGTGCACCTCGGTCATAGATGGACTGGGTCATTCTGTCGTGAAACAGCCGGAGGGCCGCACCTGCGTCAAACGCGGACAACGGTTTGGGGTCACCGGAGCGGGAGAGCCGGTAGCGCAGGCCTCGCTCCACTCTTGCAACCTCGCCGATCCCGCAGTTACGAAAGATATCCGTCGCTTTTGACGACCAGGGAGAAATGCTTCCTTTCCGGGGTGCGACAAAGAATCCAGCCCCAGCATCCTCTTCCGAAATGATTCCCGTTGCGCCCAGCAGTGCAAGCGTGCGCTCCATCGACAGCCCCGAAAGGCTGCCGCGCAACCGTACCAGGTAGACAAACTCAACTTCGATGGCTTCAATATCAACCAATCCCGCTTCCCGCGCACGTTTCAGAAGCAGTTCGATGCGAAACGGCGATAGTGATGGGTGCCCTCCGAGGATAAGCGGCTCCTGCCCCGTAGCCGCAACATGTCCTGGCCCGTTCGTCATCAGACTTCCTCCATCCGCATCACAACACGTTCAATCTCCGCCAGCAGATCTCCGGCCGCGGCCACGGGATCATCAGCAGCAGCTATCGCGCTGACAACAGCGAACGTGCTGGCCCCGGCAGCAGCCAGGTCCGCCAATTGCTCCTTGCCAATCCCACCCATCACGGTAAATGGTATTCTGACGGCATCCGCTACCCGCCTCACAACATCAGTTCCAAGAAAGTCGCCCTGCCATTCTTTCGTCTTCGTCGGAAACACGGGACCTATGTTCACATACGATGCGCCACGTCGCTCCGCATACAGCGCTTCGTCCACCGAATGCGACGATGCGCCAATAATCAGGTCGGGCGCAATCCTGCGAGCAAGATCTATTGGCAAGTCGTCCTTGCCAAGGTGAACACCTTCGGCCTCAACCGCCAGGGCTATGTCGAGCCGGTCATTTATCAACAGTAACGCGCCTGCCCTTCTCGTCAGCGCATGCACCTCTCCTGCTAACTCCGTCAGATCGGAGCCGGACAGGCCCTTTTCCCTCAGTTGAACAAGTCTGACCCCCCCGGCCAATGCCCGTTCAACAACTTCGATGGTCGACCGTCCCCGGGAGAACTCGGCGGATGTGACAAGGTACAGCCCCGCCTTCTGAAAAAGGCGCATCCTCTCATCATGTCTTGGGGTGCCCACAACTTCGTAACTCGCCGCGTTCCCCAGCCAGCCGGGATTCCCGACAGCGGGCGGGCGGAATAACCGGTCTAGTTGCTCGTTTTGCTGTGCTGTGTGACCTTTATTTCGTCCCTGATCCGGGCAGCATCCTCGTACCGCTCGTCTTCTACTGCCTGGCTGAGCTTGCTCTCCAACCGTTCAATCCTCGTGCCGCCGGACTTCTTTGTGCTCTTCTCTGTCTGGATTATGACCCCGGCTTTGTCCATCACCGACTCTTCCACAACAATGGGACAGGAACATCGCAGTGCCAGCGCAATGGCATCGCTTGGCCTCGAGTCAATTCCCACAGTCTTTTCGTCACGGCTCAGCATCAACCTTGCGTAAAAGGTATGCTCCACCAGATCCGAAATTTCTGCCCGTTCCACCTTCCACCCGAGAGTGGTAACCATGTTCATCATAAGGTCATGCGTCAACGGACGGGGAAATTCCAAACCCTCAAGCTTAAGCTCAATCGACTGGGCCTGAGCCGGATCGATCGAGATCGGCAACACCTTCTCATCCACCGTAGATTTCAGCAGAACAATCAGGTCTTTATTGTATACAACAATCCGCGCGACTCGCACTTCAATCATCAGGCAGACTCCCATTGCCTCACAGTCATTCCAAACTCAACTATTGATATGGAACTGCGCGGCTCAAGTCAACAAGAATAGCCCGCGTCTGATTCCGAATCGGCGTTCTTGACTTGGCAACGCGAAGGCTTCATTATTCTCTGCCATGATTGGCGCGGACCAATGACCACCAATCGCGGGACTCACACAATGCAGCTTAATCTCAAAGACAACAGTACCGAACGACGGAGATTACTTCTCCGGGTGATAGCTCCCGCCTTTCCAGCATTCAACATCTATTCACGATTCGCACGCAGGATGACCGCACTCGGCCCGATCTGCGTCGCAACCGCCGCCCACGAAGTCGAGGGCTGGGATGTTGAAGTCATCGACGAGAACAACTACCGGGAATTCGCACCCAGCGATGAACATGGACGCCCCGATCATGAGGCGCTGCAGGATATACGACCTGCTGATGTTGTCGGTCTGTATGGGGGCCTGACATCTACAATTCCGCGGCTCTACGAAGTTGCCAACCTGTACCGGAATCGAGGAGTGCCGATCCTCGCCGGTGGTCAGCATTTCTGCGCAGAAAACATCCAGGATGCCCTCGATAACGGAGTCGATGTGATAGCCATCGGCGAAGGCGAACTGACTATACAGGACATACTCCGCCGCACGCAGGACCAGAAGCCCATTGACGACGTGCCCGGCATCGCCTTCTTACAGGACGGCCGACTCGTCCGAACCCAGGATCGCCCACCCATTGTTGACTTCGAATCCATGCCACTCCCCGATTTCTCACTCCTTCGCAACACGCGCGTCAAAGTTTACCCGCTGTCCTGGACGCGGGGTTGCGGAATGAATTGTGAGTTTTGCACGGTTAAGGGAAAGCCCCGCTCGTCCTCGCCGGAACGCCTCTTCCGTCAGGTAACCTCCCTCGTCGAAAAACACAACGCCAGGTTCTTCTTCATCGTTGACGACCTGTTTGGGCAGCATCGCACTGATGCACTCAAGTTTCTTTCACTTGTTACTGCCTATCAGCAGAAGATCAGTACCCGACTGAAGTTCAACGTCCAGATACGCCTGGACAAGGCAAGTGATACAGAACTGCTCACCGCGATGAAAGCTGCAGGAGTTCGAACCGTCTGCATCGGCTTCGAATCGCCAATAGAAGAAGAACTCGTGGCGATGAACAAGAAACTCAAACCCGAAGAAATGATTGCGCTTGCCCGTATCTATCACAAGTTCGGATTCTTCGTTCACGGAATGTTCATCTTCGGCTACCCGCTTGTCGGCAAAGCCCAGTTTACAATGTCCGAAGGGGAACGCGTGCGACGCTTCAGAAAGTTCATAACAGCTGCCAGGATCGATACTGTCCAGGTGCTGCTGCCGGTTCCATTGCCGTGCACCAAAATGACCGATCGAATCGTTAAGGCCGGCCGACTCTACTCCCGGGATCATGTCGGGTGGGAATACTACGATGGGAACTTCCCATGCTTTGAACCCGACCCGCCACTTTCTCCTGAGGAGTTGCATAGGGCCAGCATGAGGATCATGGGAAGCTTCTACCGGTTCCGTCATATGTTCACTGTCGCCATGCACGTACTGATGTTCCCAAGCATGGTTTTTTCACTCCATAATCTGCGATCAGCCTGGCACCAGTGGTATCATGGTTGGAGAATCAGCCTCATCAGGTTCGGCGGATGGGTGACAATCAGGCGGTGGCTCAAGGAATTCAAGAAGGGCGTGTTTTCCAAAAAGCTTAGCGACGCAAAACGTGTGTCAATCCGCCCCGACGAAAAAGGCCAGGAGAACTCCGCTTCTCATCTAGCCAACTAACACCATGTTGCCCGTCTCTCTGCACAGCGCCCGTGGCTCAATTGGATAGAGCACCTGACTTCGGATCAGGATGTTGCAGGTTCGAGTCCTGCCGGGCGCGCCATTCGTAACGTAATCCAGGCGAACCTCTTGCGAACATGATACCTGGACTCTTCGCCATGAAAGTGCCACTCAACGCCGCATGACGGCAGTCCTTTTCTACAGTTTCTTCTACGGCACGTTGTTCAATGTTGCATCGGGTTGAACTACGTGCAAAGCGCCCCGCAGATGACATCGCCTCGACTGGACTGACAAAGGCAAGTTTTGGCTCGGAAGCGCACGGGGTAACGTTATGATGACATCCGTTTCTCGGGGTTTGCCTCATGGCTTCCGCGGGCCATCCGAGCTTCTCTGTCATAAGAACTTGTCTTGACATGGCCGGAGTTATATTATACTTTGCTTTAATGGTGTGTACGCCCATTGTCGGGGAATGTAATGAACTCAAAGCAACAGAAGCTGGGGGATCTCGCAACACGCTTCTTCGCTTATGTCCAGCTCAAGCGGAAGGAAACAGTTGCCACCGGTGAACTGCAGGATCAACTGGCCATTTCGCCCGCCAAAGAGCGGGATCTGCTCCGCCGACTCGCACGTTCTGGCTGGATTGTCAGGCTTCGGCGGGGCCTCTATCTTGTTCCCTCCCGAATTCCGGCTGGACGATATAGTCCCGGTGTTTATCTGGCTCTTCAGAAACTTATGGAAGACTGCCGGGGCGCTTACCAGATATGTGGCCCCAGTGCTTTCAGCTATTATGGATTCAGCGAACAGATAACCAACACTACCTACGTCTACAACAACCGAATCTCCGGAGAACGTGTTATCGGAAGTCTCCGGTATGTGTTGATCAAAGTTGCCGATACGCGATTGGGAGGAATCGACCTTTTCGCGACTCCAAACGGAGCACAGGCTGTCTATTCGTCCGAGGCCAGAACCCTTGTGGATGCTGTATATGACTGGTCCCGATTCAATAGTCTGCCTCGTGGCTATGACTGGATTCGAGACTTTGTGTCCGACCGAAAGAAAGTCCAAGGACTCGTTGACACGACGTTGAGCTTCGGCAATCAAGCCACGCTACGTCGCATTGGCTATCTTCTTCAGTCTTTGGAACTGCCGAGCCGAATAGTCAGGAGACTCAAGCCTGCCTTAAATCCATCCAAGGCACTGATACCCTTGTTCCCCAACAAACCACAACGTGGACGAGTGAATCGGGAATGGGGGCTGATCATCAATGACTGAAAGAGAATTCGATATGAACAGTTTCCACAATGACCCTGATCTTTTCAGTGCCGCCCTGGCCGATACTGAAGCTGCATCAGGTTTCACCGCTCGTCTCATTGAGAAGGACTACTTCTGCTCACTCGTGCTGGGCCTCCTGTATAACAAGATTGACTTGCCTTTGGTCTTCAAGGGTGGAACGTGCCTGAGCAAGGTCTACACTGACTTCTATCGGCTCAGCGAGGATCTGGATTTCATCATACCGATGGAAACTGACTCCAAGCAGACAGCGCGGCATTCAAGAATCAAGCCGGTGAAGCAGCGCCTGCCACAACTGCGAGATGAGATTCCGTCACTGCAATTGGTCTCTCCCTTAAACGGGCACAATCAGTCCACTCACTACGCGGCACATCTCGCCTATCAATCTGCAGTCACCGGCCGGCAAGAGTCGATCAAGATCAAAATCGGGCTGCGCGAACCGTTGCTGCGAGCAGTGCAGTCTCGAGCGGCACACACTTTGATAGTCAGTGGACTCACTCGACGACCAGTCATTCCACCATTCGACGTTGTCGTAATGGATATCCAGGAAGCGTACGCTGAAAAATGCCGGGCTGCTCTAACGCGGAAGGAACCGGCAATTCGAGATATATTCGACATTGACCATGGAATGAAACAACTTGGCATTGACATGTTCAGCCCCGAGTTCATGAGCATGGTGAAAGAAAAACTTGCGATACCGGGCAATGACCAAATCGACACCGCTGCGAACCGAAAAGAAATGCTCTTGAGGCAGCTCGACACGGAACTCAGGCCCGTTCTCAGGCGGAGCGATTTTGATCAGTTCGATCTCGAGACTGCATTCGAAGCCGTCTATCGACTCGCCCAGACAATTAGAAGCTGAAGTCATTGTGCTTGCTCACGAGGCAGGCGCGAAACTCCTGCTGATGGACAAAAAGAGCGGACGCAGCATAGCTGCTCAGGAGGGACTGAACGTGGTCGGGTTGGTGGGCGTTTTGGTCATGGCGAAGGAGAGCCGAACAATTGAATCCAGAGACTGTTTGTCGCTACCACGCCAACGCCTTGCCTCAATGCCACTGAAGCCGGCTTTCTTTTCTACGGTTTCTTCTACGGCACGCTGCCCTCGTAGAAGAACGCTTTCTCCCAGGTGTCGGGCTGGGAACCTGTGGGGTCAAATGGCTCGACCCAGCTTCCATCGGGGTGTTTCGGAGCAACAGGGCGGCGTCACTCTCATTGCTCCTCAAGTGCGTCGCCTTTCTGCGGTTCCTGAACTCGCTTTGCCTCGCGGGCAAGAAAGAGATGAGCCATGGCAATGCCGCGGTTACCACCGACCAGACACTTGCCGTGCTCGGTCACTGCAAGAGAAACTGGAACGTCCGGTGGCCATTTTCACAAATCTGGTGACGACAGGCTGGTATGTGCTAGGGTTCTTGCCCGTGGCCGTGCTCTGGCGTCGAGTCAGTCACAGGATCTCGCAGGCGAAGGAGTTTCATGACGGTGCGAACTCAATATTCCGTGCGGATGCTCCTGCCCTATCTCCGCCGCTATCGCCGCGTGCTGCTCCTGGCCATCATCGGGACGGCAGCCTTTAATGCTTTGTCGCTTACACCACCACTGATCTTTCGACATTTAATCGATAGCGTGGTTGAACCCGGCAAATGGGATCGACTTGCTCTGGTGATTGCAATCTACCTGGCCGCTCCGCTGCTGGCCCAGGCGGTTCAGTTCGTCGTCGCTCAGGTCATCGTGTCAATTGCTCATCGGATGGTTGCAGATATTCGGATCGGGCTGTATCGCCTGCTCTTACGATTGAGCATGCGATTCCACGGCGAGACATCCACAGGAAGCCTGGTCACGCGGCTTATGGGCGATGTCGGCACGCTCCAACAGCTGGTGTCCGGCCAGACCATCCAGCTCGTGGGCGACTTAATGGTTTTTCTCTTTTCGGTATTCATCGCCTTCTCCATTCATCATGTGCTTGCCGCCATTCTAGTGGTAGTTGCCGTTCTGTACGCAGGAGCTTACCTCGTGTTCTCTCGCCATATTCGGGCGGCAACACATTCCATGCGGACGGTGAACGATCTGCTGGTGGGCCGGCTTCAGGAAACCTTACACGGCGTGCGCCATGTACGCATATACAGCCGTGAGATCGATGAACGGGAAACGTTTCTACAGCGGGCAACGCAGGGACTCGATCATGCCCTCTCCAGCGGCATGAGTTCCGTCGGGCTTGGAGCGACATGCACCGTGATTGCCGGGTATGGGTCTACGGTCATCTACGCGCTCGCCGGCTACTACGTTCTGTGTGATGAAATGACGCTGGGCGATCTGCTCGCCCTGAATACGTACGTATGGATGGCCCTCAACCCCGCGCTACGGCTAGCCGCGTTTGCCGGCCAGTTTTCCGAGGTCCGTGTTTCGTTACAGCGCGTCCTTGAGCTTCTGGTTATGGAGCCAGACATCAGTTCGAAGCCAGGGGCGCCGGATATGAGGTGTACGGAGGGTCGGGTCGAGTTCCGCGATATCGGGTTCCGCTACAAGGAGGATGAGCCCTTGTTCCAGGGTCTCACGCTGTCTGTGGAGCCCAATACAACCGTGGCACTGGTAGGGCATACCGGGTGCGGCAAAACGACGCTGACGGCTCTGCTCATGCGGCTATGGGACGTGCGGGAGGGCCGGGTCCTTATCGATGGAACAGACGTACGGTCGGTAAGCCTGTCCAGTCTGCGGAACATTTTCGGAGTGGTACTGCAGGACCCGATAGTCTTTGAGGGCACAATCGCCGAGAACATCGCCTATGGCAGGCCGGAGGCGTCACGACAAGAGATCGAAGATGCCGCCCGAACGGCCGAGGTAATCCAATTCTCGGGACAATTGCCAAACGGACTTGACTCAATGTTGGGGACGTATGGCGTGAAGCTCTCCGTTGGACAGAAGCAGCGAGTCAGTATTGCACGGGCCATTCTGCGAAATCCACCCATTCTCGTGATGGATGAAGCCACAAGCGCCCTCGACAGTGAGGCCGAGGCCGCGATTCAACGAGCGGTGGCGCGCGTATTGAAAGGGCGCACGAGTTTCGTGGTAGCCCACCGGCTCTCAACAATCGTTGGCGCGGATCTCATCGTGGTCATGGACCATGGTAGCATTGTCGAGAAGGGCACGCATGAGGAACTGATGCAGATCCCCGGAGGCCTGTACCACAGATTGTACAAGGAGTTGCAGCGTGCTGGCAGGGAGGGGGCATCATGACGACGTCCTCACACCGCCGCCGGCGACTCCATCGTATTATCAAGGAGTCACAATCTGATGCGCAGGAACAGACTGGTGTCCAGGCAGGAGACCTGCAACGCCTCTGGCGTGTATACCTGACAACTCACCGATGGGCTGTAGCCGGCATGCTGGCGGCACTCGTGGTCTGGGCATCCGTCCCGTACTTTTTCGCCCTGACCCATCGGTACATGATCGATGGAATCCTGGTCCCGGGAGCGGGTGCGATGATCGGTGATCACAGCGCTCTGCTACCAAAGTTCCTCCTTGGGCTCGGGTTGGTGTTCGGCGCGAATATGCTGCTGCACACCGTCAACCTCGTCTGTAACTGGACTGTATCATCCTCTACGTTGAAGATTGGCCGGGACGTCGCGCTGCGATTGCGCGATCAGCTTTATCTGAAGTTGAACACCCTGCACCTGGGCTACTATGACCGTACCCAGTCGGGGCGTGTCGTAGCCCGTGTACAGGCGGATGTCGGCCAGATCCAGAATACCGTAACGGGACACCTGGCGTCGCTCCTTATTGAACCAATCAAGCTGACGGTCGGATTTGCTGTCCTTTTCTGGCTCGATTGGCGACTTGCGCGCATCCTTGCCGTGGCAGCACCGCTGTATGCCGGAATCTTTATTCTGCTGCGTCCCCGAATTCGAGTAAACGGCATGGCACAAAGCCGGCTCAACTCGCGGCTGTACGGACTGACAGCTGAGCGACTCGAGGCAATCCAGGTCGTAAAGGCCTTCGGGAAGGAACGGGGGGAGCTTGGAGTATTCAGTCGTGCCGTCCATAACGGGGTCCGTCTTGCACAACGCCACGCCTTGTACAATCAGGGCCTTTCCTTTGCAGCAAGTGCTCTGAGCGCCGTAGCGGTCACTGGCATTCTGCTACACGGTCTACTGTCGGTGCGTGACGGCCTGCACGGCATGACCTTGGGATCTGTTGTTGCCTTTGTCCATCTCGCGCAGCAGGTCTTTCAGCCGATTCAAACGCTCACGGCTATGGGAGCCGTAGTGCAGACGACCATGGTCTCGCTCCGTCGCATCTTCACGCTTCTGGATGAGCCGTGCCCCACGATGTCCGGTGGGATTACCCTTGCCGGCATGGCGGGTAAGATCCGGCTCGAACACGTAACATTCAGCTATCCCTCACAAAGCCGGCCAGCGTTGCGTGACTTGTCCTTGGAGGTCCGCGCGGGTGATCATGTGGCGATCATGGGCCCGTCTGGAAGCGGGAAGAGCACGCTGTTTAACATGCTTCTTCGTTTCTATGAACCCCAGCAAGGGAGGATCTTCGTTGGCGGAGTTGACATCACGGACGCAGATGTAGCCTCTCTGCGTCGCCATGTGCGCTATGTCCAACAAGAGCCTTTCATCTTCTCGGGCACCATTGCGGATAGTATCCGTTACGGGTGTCCTGACGCAACGGACTCACAGATTGCTGCAGTCGCGGGACTTGCCGAGATGCAGGAGTTTATCTCCGGTCTGCCCGAACGTTATGACACCGTGATCGGCGAGAGCGGCATTGGACTTTCTGGCGGCCAGCGCCAACGGCTTGCTCTGGCAACAGCCCTGTTGACGGACCCGGAAATTCTGCTTCTCGACGACGCTACAAGCGCGTTGGACGCCGAGACCGAGGCGCGCATCCGGAAAACGCTACGCAGCGTCATGGCCGGACGCACAAGTCTAATCATCACCCAGCGCATCTCCACAGCAAGGAATTGCGACCATATCATTGTTTTGGAGGAGGGCGGCGTCACTCAGTCGGGCACGCATGATGAGCTGACCTCGGCAGATGGATTCTACCGGCGTATCTGCAAACAACAGGATGTCGATAGTCATGCCTGATGCGATAGTCAAAACGGTCGCGCGGGTGACGGGTCCACCGCAGATAGAGTCATCGGGACGCAAATCCAGCTCAGTTTGCACAGTCAGGATCCTGGCCGCAGTTGTCTGAGTGCAAGTGACACAAGTGCTGCCCATGCCAGCACCTTGAACTCACCATTGGTCAGCGCCGTTTCGAGTTCCTGCAGGCTGAGCTGGACCTCTTCCTGCTCCTCAAGTTCGTCGCCTTTCTGCGGTTCCTGAACTCGCTTTGCCTCGCGGGCAAGAAAGAGATGAGCCATGGCAATGCCGCGGTTACCACCGACCCGGTAGCTGCCAAGCTTGACCCAGTCCGGCGCTTCATATCCCGTTTCTTCTAGAAGCTCCCGCTTTGCCGTTGCAACCGGCTCCTCGCCCGGTTCCAGGTACCCGCCGACCGGCGCCAGCACAATGCCCTCGACCCCGTACTTAGGCTGACGAAAGACCAGAGCTGTGCCGTCGGTTGTAATCGGCAGGATATTGACAAAGTCCGGCGTGATAATCCATGGCCAATCGGAAATGACCCGACCGTCCGGCAGTTGAACTGCGTGTTCCTCGACAGTAAGGAACTTGCTGTGCTCCAGCACGGTCCGGCGCGAAAGTGTCTTCCATATCTGCATCTCTGTCTCCTACCAGCATCCTGTCGGACTTCCCGCCAGAGGCGGGTCTGCCTTCGGCATGATCCGCTTCTCTGCAGATCCGCCATGCTGCTGGATAATCCCGATTTCATCGGGATCTGAAGGATTATGAGTTGGAGCGTATTGGAAATCAAGATATCGCGAGCAACGGGGCATCATTCTTATCACCGGCATGAACATAACGCCTGAGCGTTGCTGGCAGCTACCAGGCAACGTTCCACAAAATCAGCGATCAGTTTTGCGAAGCAACACTCACTAGAAGCGTGAGGACTTTGCGTTCAACGCAAAGTCCTCACGCTTCTAGTGGTCGTTGAGTACTTCTATCATCGCGGCGACGTTTTCCGACTTGCCGGTGAAGCTGACCTCGTACGGTATCTTGTCGGGCCGCTTGTGGCGCAGGCTGGTTATTACGCGCTCTTTGTTTGTCATAACTGTTCTCCCGGATAGTATTCCCTGCTCATTCCCTACACCCTCCCTCGCCACTTGCCACTATTCCTTGCGCAGTGCATTCAACAGATTGCCACGCAGCGCAAAACGAACGGCGATCCAGGTCAATAGCAGCCCGATCAACAGAATTCCTGCAAGAATTGCGGTGAGCAGGCCGATGGGTGCCTTGACCGCAGGTGACAGAAATGCCGGCACCATCGCAACACCTGCCGCGATGGTTCCAGTCATTACCCCGACAACAAGAAGAGTTCCGTGTTCTCGGAGGACCATGGTCTCAAGTGCCGATCTGCTGAAACCCAGAGCCCTGAGAAGCGCGAACTCGCTTCTGCGCTCAAGTACGTTGCGCAGCACGGCTATGCCTACCCCGAGACTTCCGACAATCAGGCCAAGCCCGCCAAGTGCCAGGAACATGGCCAGGTATGTGCTCTCAATAGAGTAAAACTCCTGCAGCCGTTCAGTGGTGCCGGAAACCATCAGCCCGAACATATCCAGTCCTGACGTCAACGCCGCCTTGACTGGCTCCTGCCCGCCTTCTGGAACATCGACAAGGAACAGACGGTATCCGCTTTCCGATGGATATAGTTTTGTGAATGCTTCTTCTGAAACAAGCAGTGCGCCCTGGAACACGGAGAGCTTCATGGGTAGTGTCCCGACAAGCCGCACCTTGAATTCCGTTCCGCGTTCATCCGTGTAGACCAACGTGTCTCCGTTCTCCGGTCCGGTCTTGGCCTCGAGTCCCCACATCGCCGTGTTAACATCTCCGGCAAGAGCCGGAACAGAACCATCATCCGTATCCTGTTCGAGCAAGGCCCAGATATCCGGGCCGCGCTCGGCCACGAATGCACGTCTCGCGGAAAGATCAGCCGGGTTCACGGCCACCAGCCGGGGAGTGCGTGCGCGATTCAAGTTGAAACAACTTGCGTCATCGCCATCGTGAATCCGGCATGCTACGAATTCAACGCCCTCCAGTCGCGCATCAGGTCTCAGTCCGAACCTGCTGAACCCGTCCTTTTCAACGGACTCATACATAAGGGGCAGTGAAGCCTCGGCATACAGTTCGAACCCGCCCGTTCCAGACCAGCGTTCGCCTGCATTCAACGTCATGTCTTCCTTCATGGAGGAAACGCCGAAAACAAGAAAACATCCGCACGCGAGCGAGCCGACCACCGTCAGACTGCGCGACGGCCGCCGGGCTATGTTCCGAATGCCCAGCCCGGCCGCAGCAAGGTGTGCCGGGTCCGGTTCAATACGACCCAATCGGTTTATGAACCACTGAACGAGGCAGATGCCGGCAATTAACAGCAGCGAACCAGCCGCGAAGAACGGCATAACGGGTTGCTCCCTGCCGGCCCCTATAGTGGCGGCCAGTATTCCGATAACCCCTGCGAATGCCAGAATACCGAGCCATCCACTGATACGAGACCGGCGCGTCGACAACCTTGCCACGGGCCCGCCGAAGTTCGAGGCCAGCAGCTCCCGAATGTTGTCACGCATGTGGCCGAGAACGGCAAACCCCATCGCGATCAGTGCACACACAAATGCCGCGATCGCACCAATCGCCGCCGTCCTGGGTTCGGCATAATAGTGCACCGCTGAGCCCGCCACCGCGCCCTGCCAGTACCGACCCAGCATCAAGATCATGCCGCGACCATACAATACGCCGAGCGGAACACCGGCAAGGACTCCCGCGCCGGCAACGAGTCCACCCTCCAGCAGCAACAGGGCGTAGACACGCGCACGCCTGTAACCGACAGCAAGCAGGAGCCCGATCTGCTCGGCCCTCTGCTGCACCCCGAACACGAACAGCATACCGGTCAGCAACAGAGCCGAGATAATCAGGAAGAAGCTCATCCCCAGAAAAAGCTCGCCGAGATTCATCGACTCAGAAACAGCACGCACGGCATCTTCTCTGACCGCCCCGAAAACGAGCCCGAGCCGGGCCGGATCTACTTCGTCACTAAGCATCCCGTCCACGTCATCCCGGCTGTCTTTCCCCGCTTCGAACCGAACTCCTGTCAGTTCACCGAACCTGTTCGCCCACATCTCACGACCAGCGTTCAACGTGACAAATGCTTTCGGCGTCTGCCGATATCGATTCCAGTACTCCTCGTTAGGCTTGTCGGCAAGTTTGTCCTCATCCATCGGCATCCCGATATCCCAATCCCTGCATGACTCAACGTTGGATAGCCCCGGAAACTCCGGCATAAGATCCTGTTCGGTCGCCAGCAGATCCATCGGAACAATGCCGCGAACAGTGAATCTGCTGGATCGCTCAATGAACTCATTTGAGGCTGAGAACTCGTAGTAGGCAACAGTCAGGATGTCGCCCGGCTCTGCCGCAAGCTGGTCGGCAAGCCAACGGTTGACGATAATCTCATCGTCATTCATGTCGGCCGGAATCATGCTGAGTCCCTGCTCCCTGCCCGGCGCACAGGCGACCGCAAACGAATAAGGCGTGGTTCTTGCGTTCTGGCCTTCGCCTTTCGAGATCGAGTTCACCAGGTAGGTCAGCGTGCCGACTGTGCCGGTTCGGCTTAATGCGACAGATGCCACGGCGGGATCAAGAAATATCCTGTCGCTCTCGAGCTGCAGGACAAGCCCGTCCTTCGATTCGCGCAGGCTCAGTCCGGCATCTGTCGGGCGCCATGCTTCACGCAATACCCCAGCAAGACTTTCGGAGGAGAAGGCCTGTCCTTCGGTCCGCCCCACCAGTAGAATGTTTGAACGCCCGTCGAGCTCAGCGCTCCGCTGAAGCCGCGAACGTCGCACGAACGCGTTGTAGGGCGCAACCTGGCTCGCCGACAGACTGAACCGGCCAAGTTCTGAATCGGGCACGATGTATTCGACAACCAGGCTGATTCGCCTTGAAAATGCGTCCTTCCGCGACGAGAGCGGCGCGTCCGCGGGAACAATACCCGGCTTCCCCACACGAAGCGACAGGTCATCGCCAATCTTCAAATCGAGTTCCGCGGCAAGTTTCCTGCTCACGGCTACTCCCGATTCGGTCAAATCCGGTGCAGTACCTTCGCCGAACTGCCAGAACCGGGAATCAACACCGAGCACCTCGACACGATTGACCTGTCGATCGGCCGATCCGAGCGCGATCCCGGTCAATCTCAGGACCGCAGCCGTGGGAACATCTGCTGCGCGATTCAACCGCTCCGCCAGGTCATCGCTGAAGAACCTGCTCCTGGCATCTATCGCATACTCGATTCCGCCGAGTCGTGTCAGGGCAGCCTGTGCCAGAGAATACTTCGCCGAATCCCCTACAAGCATCGACCCTACCAGCACGGCGGTCGAGAAAGAGGCGCCCAGCAGCACGCCAAGATGCGCCCTCCAGTAGAATCGCAGGCTTCGGAGCACAAATCGCAGCATGTTCAAATCAAATCCTCAACCAGCCGACCTTCCCGCAGCACAATTGATCGGCCCATGTTGCGCGCCAGTGGAGGAGAGTGGGTTACCAGTACCAATGTGACGTTCTCTTCCCGGTTAAGCTCCACAAGCAATGAGGACAACGCCGCTGCATTATCCTCATCCAGAGACCCCGTCGGCTCATCGGCCAACAGAAGGCGCGGCCGGTTTATCAGCGCACGTACTACAGCCACACGCTGACATTCGCCGCCCGACAGCTGACCCGGCCGATACGAGATACGCTGCGAGAGTCCCACGCGTTCAAGAAGTGCCACGGCCCTGGTCCGGGCCTGTGCCATTTCACCCGTGATCACTGCCGGCACCAGCACGTTTTCGAGCACCGTGCACTGGGGAAGAAGATGATGAAGCTGGAAGATGAATCCGAGCTTTCGGCTGCGCAGTGCTGCAAGACGCCGGTCATCCAGCTGCGAGATATCTTCACCGTCGAATATAATCGTGCCGGCCGTCGGCCGGTCCAGTGCACCCATTATATTGAGGAGTGTACTCTTGCCCGATCCAGACGGACCCGTTACCGCAATCGTCTCGCCCGGTTCCACGCACAGGTCGATTCCTTTCAACACCGGAACATCGAGTCCGGCGGGTGATAAGTAGGTCTTCGTTATTCCTGACATTGTCAGCAGCGGCATTGGGACATCCTCGGTTCTGTCCAGTGTGTCAGTCTTCCTTTTCGGCGGGCCCGAATGCAACAATGAACCCGTCATCGGTGCCGACAGCCATCATGCCGTCGGCAAGAGCCGGGGATGTTATCTCGTCTGAGATCGGCTGCTCCCAGATCTTTTCGCCGTTCGTAAGCCTCAGAAGCACAAGCCTGCCGCCGGTAGAAACGGCGACCTTATCGCCGGCGATAGTCGGCGAAGAACAACCTGGTTCGTTCGACTTGTAGGTCCATCGCGTTTTGCCGGTCCCTCGTTCTATGCCGTAACCATCTGCTGCCGCCGCCACGATCAATTCTCTTCAGATGGCGGGGGTTGTAAACATTTCCTCCTTGCCATCGATGTTCTGCCAGATGATCCGGCCGGTATCAATATCCGCGCAGACCAGTGCACCGCTCCTGGATCCGACCCAGCAAAGGTTACCGTCAAGCGCAGCGCCCGCCGCAACCTGGCTGTTCTCTCCAAGTTCAACCGCCACCAGTTGCTTTCCGGAATCGGCCGCCAGCACGTGCAATGCCGAAACACAGCTTCCGAAAACGATCTTTGCGGCGCCAACCGACGGGTATGTATCCGCCCGACCAATCCCTTCGGATTTCCACTTCAGTTCGCCGGTCACCTGGTTAACGCAGTGGATGACCCCGTCGGGCTGTGTCAGGACGATGATGGCCGACTCTTTCTCTTCGCCGATCACCAGCTGGTTCGGCGTTCCCCATATCGGCTGGCCCGTATCGTATTCCCAGCCCGGCTCACCGGTGCGCAGGTTGAAGGAATGGAGTCGGCCGCGCATGGAACCTGCTACGAGTTTATCCCCGGAAACCAGTGGAGACGCCTTTAACGAATCGTTCGTTTCCGAAAAGCTCTTGCGCCAGACGACCTCGCCCTTCCTGTCCAGGACGCCAACCATGCCATCAGAGGTCGTGAAGCAGACGAACCCACCGGAGATGACCGGTGCGGAGTCCACGGATTCCCCTACTCTCGTCTTCCATAACTGTACCGGCTTATCCGGCAGTTCGACATCGAGTATTCCAGTCAGCCCGCTGTTCCCGTGAAATGTTGTCCATCCTGCATCATCTGCCGCGCCCGACCCGGACCATACCGCGACAGCAAGCAGTACCATGCAGTTGAAGAGCCTCGTTTGCGCTCGCGTCCTCATGCCAACCAGTTTGCCAGAAAGCCGGTGCTTCGACAAGAACCTCTGCTGACATTCTGGGGGGACTGCAGGACCACGGGACAACGGGACTACGAACCACGGATGAACACGGATGCGAACTGCAAGTGTGGGCCACGAATCGGCAGAAACCCACGCCCCGTCCCGTCAGGCCAGAGACCCCTCCCGACGGGCCGCTTCCCTATTCTGTTTCCTTTGTGGCTTTTGTGCCTCTTTGTGGCTATCGACAGTATCGGCGTCTATCTGCGTTCATCGGCGGTCGCTTTCGAATGTCTCGGGCGGGCAGCTCCGCAGATTACCAGGCTCGGCAGACAAGACCCTTGAGATAGGCGGCTTCAGGAAAGCCGAGGGCCACCGGATGATCAGCCGCCTGGCTCAGGAACCGGATAATCTGCGCGTCGCGCCCGGCATCCACCGCCGCATCAGCAACAATCTTCTGAAACAACGGCTGTTGCACGTAACTGGAACACGAAAACGTGAAGAGCACACCACCCGGCTTCACAAGCTTGATACCCAGCAGATTGATGTCCTTGTATCCCCGCGCCGCGCCGGGCACGCCGCTGGCCGACGACGCGAACCTTGGCGGATCGAGAATCACAATGTCGAACTGGCGCCGTGAGTCCCTGTACTTCCTGAGGACCTCGAACACATCGCCTTCAACGTTCGCCACGAGCCCGGGCTCTAAGCCGTTAAGCTCCACGTTGCGTGCAGCCAGGGCGAGCGCTTCGCCGGAGACGTCAATATTCGTTACATGCGATGCGCCTTCTTTCAATGCCCTGACACCGAACGCGCCGGTGTAAGAAAAGCAGTTGAGCACCTCGGCGCCGCCCGCGAACCCGGCAACCATCGCGCGGTTGTCGCGCTGGTCAAGATAGAAACCCGTCTTCTGCCCATGTCGAACATCCACCAGCAATCGAGCCGACCCCTCGGTTATTTCGACGGCATCCGGTGGTTCCTTGCCTGAGAGCAGACCCTCGCGCGGCTGGAGCCCCTCTTTCTGGCGTGCGTCGTCGGACGATCGCTCAAAGAGCCCGGCAACCGAACCGGTGTCGGCGAGAAACTCAACAATAGTATCCCGCCAGTACTCCGCGCCTGCAGACAGGAATTGACAGACTCCGAATTCTCCGTACCGGTCAACCATGAGCCCGGGAATGCCGTCCGACTCCGAGAAGACCAGGCGGCAAGCCGTCGTATTGCACTCGCGAAGCAGGCTGTCCCTCGCCTCAACAGCACGACGCAGACGGGCTTGAATGAACTCCGCGCAGATCTTCTCCCCTTCCTGGAAGGACCATGCTCTTACGCGGATCTGCGAACCGGGCGAGTAGGCGCCCGCAGCCAGCCATTCGCCGCCAGCCGATAATACATCCACTGTTTCGCCGGGGCTTATGGATCCATCGACGCGGCCTATCGCACCTTCAAAAATCCACGGATGCCGACGACGGAGCGACTTGTCGCGGCCTTTTCTGAGAGTTACCGAGCCCATGTGCCAGTATCCGATGGTTCGACCCGTGCCGGGAACTACCCACGACCTAGAAGGTACGGGTCCGTCCTTCGCGGCCCTTGCGTCCTTCTGTAGAAGAAACGCTTCCGCCTATGATCGATACTCGGCAACGATTCTCTGCCTTGCAGCCAAGAGAATGCCGCGCTTCACTATCTCGAGGGCTTCCGGCACGTCGAAATCGGCGGCCACATGCCCCAGCGAAGTGTAGAACACGCGGCCCTTGCCGTATATCCGCTTCCGCACCGCCGGCATGACCGTGTTCCGAACCCACGGCACACCGCCATGTCGTCCGCTGAAAGTCGTTGTGGCAATCACTTCATTGCCCGGATCAGTATGCATGTAGTACTGCTCGGAGCTCAAACTGAAATCGGCGAGGTTCGCAGTAATCGGATCTTTGCGATCAGTAATATTTACTTTGTACCGGACTATGCCGCCGGGATGCACGACCCACTGCCCGCCGGTCATGAACTGATACTCCGTGTCGTTCCGAAACGAATCGCACATGCCCCCATGCCAGCCTGCCAGCCCGATCCCACTCCGGATCGCGTCGCGAAGCGCCTGGCTCTGCTCTCCCGTGATCTGACCCATGGTCCATATGGGGACGATCACCGACTGACGCGCAATCAGTTTCTTATCGAGATATGTATCGAGAGAATTGGAAACCGTGACTGTGAACCCCCTGGACACAAGCCATGTCTCGATAATGCGCGCGCATTTATCGGGTTCGTGTCCTTCCCACCCGCCCCACACGATCAACGCCGATCTCTTTGCCGATTTCTTTGCGGCTCTCTTTACTGATTTCTTTACCCGTTTCTTTGCCGGTTTCTTCATTGTGCCCTTGTCTCCCTTGTCGGCCAACCCGTCCCGTTGCGTCAGAACGACCTCTCGATAAGAATTGCGCGGACACTACATCCGCACGTGGGTCCGGTCAAGCTTTGTCCTTGCAGTCACAAATATGGTGACGTATTCGTTGCGGCTCAGCCTGAGGCTTCGCCCTACCTTTCACCGTACATGCAGGTCGAGGTGTCCTGCCCTGAACCGTGGCCGGAGGGGCGTAGCGAATTGTGCGTGGCCACGCAACGCGAAGCAGGAATAGCAGCACTATGTCGATGCAGCGTGACGCTGGCCATGCGCAATACAGTAGCCAAAACGCCTACAGTATTGTTGAAACTGATCTAGCTCGGCATATTTCATGAGTGGTTCTACCTGCGTGCGTCAGGCAGGTCACGGCCGTTGCCCGCGTTTCCGGCTGCCCCATCTTCGGGAGCAGTTTGGGCTTTCTCGTCAGGCAGACGCAGGTTAGAGTATCGAGCTTAATCATTCCAGGGGAGAAAATCATACGATGCAAACATCACTCAGAATCGCGGCAGTTTCGGTAACGGCATGCCTTATGGCTGTCCAACTTGTTGCAGCGCCTCAGCTCTTGATGCGAAGCGTTGTGGAGCCCGACTGGCCGAGTTGGCGAGGACCGAACCACAATGGCATATCCCCGGAAAAGGACTGGAACCCGGCGGCACTTGCTGACGGCCCGAAGAAGTTGTGGTAGGCGAATGTCGGAAAAGGCTACTCGGCCGTGGCCGTGAAGGGCGAGAACCTCTATACAATGGGAAATAGCGAAGACCAGGACACGGTCTACTGTTTCAATGCGGTAACCGGCGCCGAAATCTGGCGTTACTCATACCCGTGCAAGAGCGGCGACTTCCCAGGGCCGCGCGCGACGCCCTGCGTTGACGGCAATTCTGTTTATACCATCAGCCGCGAAGGGCTGGTCTTGTGCCTGGATGCGGCCAAGGGCGCTGTTGTGTGGCAGAAAGATGTCGTCTCTGAGCTGGGCGCAAAGTTGCCGACCTGGGGCATTTCTGGTTCGCCGGTCGTGCATGGCGACATGCTTCTGCTCAATGTCGGTGAATCGGGCGCCGCGCTGGACAAGAAGACCGGCGACAAGATCTGGGCAAGTGCGCCCGAGACCTGCGGGTATGCCTCACCCGTCGTCATCCCGTCCCCCATTTCACAGACCGTCCTGTTCTTCGGTGCAAGAGCTCTGCATGTTGCCGATCTCAAGACCGGCGAGAAGCTGCAATCGTACAAATGGATAACATCCTATGACGTAAATGCGCCCGATCCGCTGCCCGTTGGAAATAACCGGGTCTTCATTACGTCCGGTTACGGTAAAGGCAACGCGATGCTGGATATCGGGAAAGCCACGCCATCTGTTGTCTGGGAACACAAGAAGCTCAGCAGTCATTTCGGAAGTCTCATACTGATCGACGGCTACATCTACGGAAGTGATGGGAATGCAGGTCGCGGCTCACTGGTATGCCTGAAAGCATCGGATGGCTCGGAACAGTGGCGGCAGAACACCGGTTTATGCTCTATCACTGCAGCAGGAGGACGGCTGATTGTTCTATCTGAAAGCGGCGACCTGTCCATCGTGGAAGTCAACCCATCTGAATACAAGGAAATCTCGAGCGCAAAGGGGCTGCTCCAGAAGACATGCTGGACCGCACCAGTCCTGTGTCGCGGTCTCATATACTGCCGCAGGGATAACGGTGACCTCGTCTGCGTTGATGTGAGGAAGTAGGAATACGCCTGCCGTGCCTGGTAATACGCGGCGCTACACACAGGCGGGGACCATCCTGTTATCCTGTCAGGCATTTCTTCTTTGTGCCTTTTGCGCCTCTTTCCTCCAGAGGCGGACAAGTGTGGCTGGTCTTGCTGGAGAAGCGGCGCGGCGGGAGGGCTTGTGGCCTGGCGGGACGTTGTCTCTCACTCACACACTTGCAGTTCCCATCCGTGTCTATCCGTGTTCATCCGTGGTTCGTAGTCCTGCTTGCCCCGCGTTTATCGCGGGGTAGTCCTTCGCGGTCTTCGCGTCCTTCTGTAAAAGAAAGGTATTCATCGGCGTCTATCGGCGTTCATCGGCGGTTGCAGGTCTTCAGAAGTTATACCCGGCGGCAAA
>SPBP01000389.1 GCA_004525935.1 Lentisphaerales bacterium
ATACGCGCGCGAAGCGGGTTGCCGTCCGGATCAGTTACAATTCCAGAAATACCGGATGGCTCCGCCGCATGGGTCCTGATATCGGGCACCTCGAAGCGCCCCTGCGTCTGACCTCCCCGGTGCCGCGGCTTGTAGCTTGCGGTAGCAACTCCGGTCGAACGGCCACGGGCCGTGAGATCAAACGCATCGGCGCGCGGCAAGCCGGCAATGTTATATGCCCCCGCCGAATCGGCGGCTATCCTCGGAAGCAGGAGATGTAACGGCGCTTCAACGGGAGGGCCTTCTCCCGTCAGCGCCGTTGCTTCGATGAATGTGCCGGGCATCGGCCCGGATCCGTTGCCTGTAATGACCGATCCTGTGATTGTCCCGCTCAGTTCGATTGAGGGTTGCAGAACCAGCGCGACCTCAAGCTCAGGCATGCCGCCGCGTGAGACGGCGTCTCGCATATCATGTTGTATCCGCACCGAAGAGAGAGCCGAGAGGTTCAGCAGGGGATGTTCGGCATAGACAAAGCAGTAACTGAAATCGCCCTCGGGATGACGGCGGAGCTTTCGTTCGATGGCGAAGGATCCGTCTTCCCTGGTCAGGACCGGGGGGTCGATGGCAGGACCGCCGGTTACAACATATGCGCCGGCTACAGGGCTTCCGCTTTCATCGAGTACCTTGCCGGATATCTTCACTCGCGACCGCTGGGCAATAAGACGGGCGAGCATGTCGGAGACCTGGACGGCGAGATCGGGGGCGAGCTGAGGATTGTCGATGAGCTTGAGCCAGGTCTGACGGGCTTTGTCATTCAGGCCCATCTTCATTTCGCATGCGCCGGCCCGGAAGAGGGCTTTGTGAGCGATCGGCGTGGGTGCGTCCTCCGCAAGGCGGTAGTATTCCTGGAGTGCGTTGCCCAGCTTGCCTTCGGCCGTCTCGAGCTCGTAAGCCCGCGCAAAGGCAGCTTCGTCCGGCGCAAGTTCGGCATTGGCCGGTGTCAACAGACAAGCAAGAAAGAGAAAAACTGAAATGCAACCGCCGACCGCGTCACGCCGGAGCCTGTGGCGAAGGCGGATGAACGCCGACATGTCCGCCGTAGCCTTGGCGAAGGCGGATGAACGCCGATAATGCTGGCCACCCCGGGATGAACCCGGGGCAGACAAAAAAGCATCCAGCCTTCGCCCTGCGTTGCTGCGGCGGACAGGCAAAAAGCGCAACAAGATTCTCGCGCAGAGCCGCAGAGGTGCAGAGAACTTCATCATGCAACTACGGTGCGGCGGGAAGGGCTTCTGGCCTGAAGGGACAGAACCTTCCCAATATCCCCATCGGCGTTCATCGGCGGTTGCATATGTCTTGTGGTCCTACCGCACAAGCTTGTATCCGACACCGTGTACGGTCTGGATGAAGTGCGGTTTCTTCGGATCTTCTTCGATCTTAGAGCGAAGGCTGGAAACAAAAGTGTCAAGTGAACGCTGGGTGCCGAGGTACTGGGTGCCCCAGACTTTGTCGAGCAATTGCTCGCGGGACAGGGCCTTTGACTCGTTTGCCAGGAAACACGCAAGCAGCTCGAACTCGGTCCTCGTGAGTTCAATTTCTTCATCCTTACGGCCGCTCTTCTTCAAGGTGCGTGCCCTGAGATCCAGCACGAAATCACCAAACTTGTAGCGCACTCCACTGTCTGCTCTCTTCTCTGCACGTTTCATGAGAGCTTTTACCCGCGCCACGAGTTCCCGGATGCTGAACGGTTTTGTGACATAATCGTCAGCGCCCATGTCGAAGCCGGTTATCTTGTCCACTTCTTCGCCACGCGCGGTCAGCATTATGACAGGGACCCGGCTGCCTTGCTCGCGCAGGTTCCTGCATACCTGGAAGCCGGTCATGCTCGGAAGCACGATGTCCAGCAGTACAAGATCCGGCTTTTTCTCGAGAGCGAGTTTCAGCCCCTGCTCGCCGTCAGTGGCCGTCAGCACTTCATAGCCTTCGAACCTCAGGTTCTCCTCCAGCCCGAGCATAAGGGCCTCGTCATCCTCAACAACCAGTATCGTTTTCTTTTCGTCATTGCTCATATCCGACCTCATTTCGTATCACCACAAACCAACCGCCGATGCACTGCGAGATCATTCTTTCTGTTCTCCCGCAGAGACGCAGAGGTGCAGAGCCGCGGAGACGATTATTCTTCAAGACCGTTAACACAGCGTGTAATCCCCTGTTTCATCAAGGCTTCTCCAAAATTCAGCAGGTACCCAAGCTTGAACTGCCCCATGCGCAGGTACGTCTGCACTTGCTTCTTGTGTGCTGCCGTCGCGTGCTCAACCGACTTCAGCTCGACGACAACCCTGTTCTCGACAATCATGTCTGCTCGGAAACCTTCATCGAAGTGCATCCCCTTGTGCTGTATCGGCACGGCAACCTGACGCTCAACCTTCAGCCCTCTGCTCTGCAGCTCTTTCTCAAGAACAACTTCGTAAACCGTTTCAAGAAGACCTGGTCCGAGTTCTCGATGGACGGCGATGGCAGCCTCAACTATAATTGTCCCTATCTCGTTTTCCGTCATTCTGAATCCTCAGCGTCTCTGCATCTCTGCGCCTCTGCGCGAGGTAGTTCCTATTCCCGTACCGCTGTGGCTGTCGTTTCTCATTCTGAATCCTCAGCGTCTCTGCATCTCTGCGCCTCTGCGCGAGGTAGTTCCTATTCCCGTACCGCTGTGGCTGTCGTTTCTCATTCTGAATCCTCAGCGTCTCTGCATCTCTGCGCCTCTGCGC
>SPBP01000300.1 GCA_004525935.1 Lentisphaerales bacterium
CGATACGATCTCGCCTTCCTTATTAAATGCCACCCGGAGGTGGTCGTTTTCCAGCAGAGATTCGGTCACGGTTGCACCGGTGAATGATGTCTTGCCCGCGCCCGGCCTGATCCAGTAGGTCCTGTAGCCCAGGGACGGGACATCACGGGCTTCGAAGATGAGCCTTATTTTACCTGTCTCGGCGTCTTCAACGAACTGGTGCGGCATTTCATTGCCGTCCGAATCAACAACATGCAACTCCGTCTTGCCCCATTCCAGGGCCGCCGTGCTGTCACGATCAAAAGCGAGAGAGTTGAACACTACTACCGGTTCGCCGTCCACCGGCTGCGTGTCAACGGTTCCGGCCAGGGCGCTCAGGGATTCGTGCGTAATGCGTTCGCCTATGCCGATTGCGCGCTCGTAAGCCTTGCACAGGTCGTGATAGACCGGCGTAATGTGCGAGCCCGGCAGTGAATCGTGGAACTGGTTTGTCAGGACTTCTTTCCAGCCGGCATCGAGTTCTTCGGCGGGGTAGGGTAGGCTGCTGAACAGCGCCCAGATTTCGGCTTTCCGGTAAAGAACTTCACATTTCCTGTTCTCCTTCTTGAGCCGTGCCTTGGTGGTGAATGTGCCGCGGTGTTCTTCCAGGTAGAGTTCGTCGTTCCAGACCGGAATGTTCGTGTCTCGCACCCTGGCCGCAATGCTGTCGAGCGCTTCCTCCACGAAAGATGAACGCGTCGGGGTAACGCCGGGAAACTCGCGATAGCGTTTGAGATATTCCAGCATTTCGACGTCCGGGCCGCCGCCGCCGTCGCCCCAGCCGAAGTTGTAGAGGCTTTCGCCGATCGTGGCCTTGTCGCTGAATTTCGACCAGTGCTCCGCCATGTGATCGGGCTCCACGGTTCCGATAAAATGTGTCGGCGGCATGAGGGAAAGAACGCGCGTGCCGTCCGGGCCCTGCCACCAGAAGGTGTTCTTTGTCCACGGGTTGGTGTCGTTCCAGACGCCCATCTTGTGTGTTACGAAGTACTTGAGCCCGCTGCGCGCTATTATCTGGGGCATGGTCCATGCGTTGCCGAAAACGTCTGGACACCAGAAAGTGCGGGGCGTGACGCCGAATTCGCGTTTGATAAAATTCATTCCGTGCAGTATCTGGCGCACGAACGATTCGCCGGAAATCAGGTTGCAGTCCGGCTCAACCCATGTTGCACCGACTATTTCCCAGCGGCCTGCCTTGACCATTGCCTTGACCTGCTCGAACATGGCCGGATAAGTCTCTTTCATTTCCCGGTACATGAGCGCCTGGCTTTGCGAGAACTTGTAGTCGGGATACTGTTCGAGAAGCCTCAAGGCGGTGGCGTGGGTGCGGCCGAGCTTGCGCACGAATTCCGCATGGGTCCAGAGAAACACAACGTCCAGGTGCGAGTTGCCGTTAAGATGCATGAGTCCTGATTTTCTGAACCGATCGGTCTCATAGAGGCGCTTGCGCAGGATCGCTCTTGCCTGCCCGGCGTTGCGGCGGAAGGTTTCGGGGCATGCTTCGTTCTGGTCAATGGGCAGAATGGCCTCGGCCATGGCGGCTTTGATGAATTCGCGCGCATCCTGATCGAGGTCTTTCATGGTCATGACGTTCCATGCGGCCCTGAAATCCCAGTAGGTGTCGTGCATTTCCTGGTCCATGGCCGCAAACTGTGAGATTTCAAGCGTTTTGGTTTCGTTTTCACCGAAGTGCCACATGATATAGCACTCGGCTTCCAGGTCGAAATTCTCGTTGCCCGTGGCGGGGTCGGCCAACAGCACGGTGTCGCGGAAAGGATCGAGACCGTGATACGGCGCGCCGTTGACGGACAGCAGGCCGTCGCCGCCGAAGTAGATCATGAGGCAGGCTTTCCGGCCTTTCATGGAGGCGGGCAGTTTTGCGCTGCACTTGAAGAGGGCACTTATGTCGGGGCCGCCCCATTGCTCGCCGGTCTGGATCGGGCGCCAGTCGGAATCCACGAACTCGCGGCAACGTTGCCTGGTATACCGGAACCGGCGGATTTGCCAGCCGTGCAATGGTTCGATGATCGGGTAGATACGGGCATTGAGCGCGTTTATCTTGATCTCGGCGGTTTCCTCAAAGGATATGATCCGCCTGGTCTTGCCCTTTATCTCCCTGCGCCAGCGTTGCAGTATTTCGTCTATTCCCGATGCCGAATTGCTCATCTCACTCCCGGCCTGTCATCGTGATATGAATTATTCCGATTGAGTCAAGCAATTATGTTCCGCGATTGCAAGGAGGATCTCCATTATCCAGCGCCGAAGAATCGGCGCAGGTTTTCCGCCAGAGGCTGCCTGCCCGCCTATATTTGTGCCATTTGGCATCGGAGGGTGTAGTGTGGTCATGTGGTCATAATGAGCGTGGTTGTGTGCGGCAGAGGGGAACGGAGGGAGGGCGTAGCCCGACTGGAGTTCCCCTCTGCCGCACGGCCCGAACACGAAAGGATCCTGATCATGATCAACAACTCTTCGCTGACTAAATGGCAACGGCTCTCACAAAAACAGCTCGACCAGCAGTTCACCCATGAGATGGTTCGCGGCCTGCAATGCTCCCCCTTTGAAGCCTCCGCGATGCTGGATGCTGTCTACCGAGTGTACTCCCCATACTTCGCGTGGCAGGGTCACGGTGGCAGGGTCAGTCCTCGTATTTAAGTATTAGGTTATTGACGGTACAGGTGTAGTTGTGAGAGGATGGGCAGATGTCGAGGAAGCCGAGAATAGAATATAGGGGAGCTGTGTACCATGTAATGAATCGTGGTGATCGAGGGGGGAAGACATGCAAGGACAAGCTGGATTATGAGTTGTTCCTGAGTGCCATGGATGAGGTGTGCGAACGGACGGGATGGCGCCTACATGCCTACGTTTTGCTCCCGAATCACTTCCACTGGTTGCTGGAGACGCCGGAGGCAAATCTGGTGTTGGGTATGAAATGGTTTCTGGGCGCCTACAGCCAGCGGTTCAATGCCCGGCATGGGCAGCGAGGGCACGTGTTTCAAGGGCGGTACAAGGCGGTGGTGATCGAATCGGACAGCGGGGCGTACTTTGAGACGGTAAGTACCTTTCCTGTCCTTGCGCGAGCATGATGAGAAAGAGGCGGAGCGATTAATTTGTGCGGGTATGAAAATCCTAAGGATAGGGAAGGATGATTTGACGCATGCGGGAAAAGGGGACGAGCAGAAGTGCATGTTGGCATGGCTGGCGCACGCCCATACCATGGTGAGTCACAAATGGTTGAGCGACCGGTTGAACATGGGCCATCCCCAAAACCTGAGCGCGTACATCAAGAGGGCGCAAAATAGACCACCAGCAGTCCGACTCGCCGCAAAAGTGATCAACGAGGACTGACCCTGTCCCGAACCGCAACAACGAGAACGAGGAGTCTGGATCATGAGATACGGCCATTTTGACGACAAGCGACGGGAGTATGTCATTACGCGGCCCGATACGCCGCGCCCCTGGAGCAACTATCTCGGGTCCACCGAGTACGGCGCGATCATCACGAACCACGCCGGCGGCTACTCTTTCTACAAGTCGGCGGCGCGCGGCCGCTTTACCCG
>SPBP01000155.1 GCA_004525935.1 Lentisphaerales bacterium
ACTCGGGCTGATAGGATATCATTCTCATCGATGTGCTCCTTGTTGTTTCGTCACTTCAAGAATAACACATCGTTTTGGAGCAAGGCAGCCATTCTTGGCTGTCTTGATCTTCTCTTACCCATCGATTCGCATTGATATTGTTGACTCACGCGCCAGTGGGACAGACTCTATAATAGACTCCTGACAAGATTGTGAAACATGCAGGATAGACCCGTGAACGATAATAAATGCCAGACCGATAACGACGCATCGCCAGGCTGTGTTCCTGAAGAAAGCGGCAATTGCTGTCCCTCTTCCGCCGGCACGGGTCTTACCGCAATCAAGCTGGCGCCTGCCGGAATGATCGAACGGCTCAGGAAGATGATTGAAGCTCGGGATCCATATTTCATTCTCACTGGAAGCGACCCCTCTGAAACAGGCGGTTGCTGTCCGTCCGATGATATTGGCGCCGCCAACAGTCTCGTTGCAGCGGATATCCTTGAGTTCTGGACCTCTCCCGCCGGAACTGATGCATGTCCATCAGTTTTCTATGCCTTTGCCGGCGAGATCGGCAGCAGGGACCAGAAGCCGTCCTTCACTATCAACGAGGATCTGAGACAAGAGGTCCTCAACACCATCTCAAACCTTTGACGCATCCTGGTTCAGATGTATTCTGGATAAGGCGTTCACCGATTGAATCGGTACCCACATGCTTAGGTTCGTGTCAATCGGCCAGCTACCGTCAGAACGTTGGCCTTCCGAGAGAAAGCTGGCAGCCCGTGTTGTGACTTCATGACCCTTAAAACCTGCGGCAGCCAGACTCATTGCCACGAAAGATGTTAACGGCGCTGCTTCCAGGAATCCGCCGTGTTTCGGCTGCAGTTTCCGCAGCACTCTCATGCAGGCGCCGGTCACAATGTTCCGTGTCGTCCTGCACAGCGGACAGCTCGCCGGCTTGTTCCTGTGTCGCGCCAGTCCAATAGATATCAGCACAGGCAAGGCATAACCGACCACATCGAGCCGCAGGAACCGGAACAACCAGCGCGGCAGTACCGCGAACTCATAGTGGAGTTGATACACATACGTCCATCCGTCACTGCCCAGTCTTCCTGCAATGGCACACATCGTGAGGATCGGCGTCGAGAATGTTCTATCATTACCGTAGAACTTTGTTATGGCCGCAGCAATATCGACAGGCTCAAGAGTGCCGACCGTTTCCCTGATCCATATCTCGGCACGTTTGACAGCATCGGCTGCACTCTCACCATCCGCCAGGGTCAGTGCAGACCAGCAGAGCAGCGTAGCGCTTAAATTGCTTTTGCTCTCAGGGCTGTCACCCCAGCCCCCGTCGTCGTTGATGTTCCGGACCAGCCACTGCAGTCCGCTTGCAACAAACTCGCCGTTTGCGTTTCGATCGACTTGAGATAGTGCAAAGACAGCTGTCGCGGTGGCCAGCGCGCTGGAAGAAAGAGTTCCCTCCCATAAGCCCTGTCCATTCATCTCCCGCATCAGGGTACGTCTGGCGTTCAACAATGCTTCCTTCTATTCTACTATCCAATGCCTGGTCCATTCTATTCCACAAGAACCTACGTTCTCATCAGGCGAGACACCCCAGCGACAATAGTGCGTAGAAAGTGTACTCGCAGTCTGCAATATCCTCCGCCACATGTCCGCAGAATCCACCGTTATCACTCCAGAGCATTTCAACAAACTCGCTTGTCGCATTCCTGATGTCGTCCAGCGACATCCGAATAGTTCTTAAAGCGAACAGCGCCGTTGCCGTTGAGAGAAGATCCGGCATGGGTGCGTGCTCAGACGCTTTGAATCCGCCCTGTTCATGTGCTCGTGCCATCAGCCAGTCGCCCGAAGTCGGATCAACCGGCACACCCAGCCTGGACAGAACTACCAGCGCAGCTGCTGTCGATGAGGTGCCGCCCCGCAGACCGCGCTGATTGGCAAATGATTTGTCAATCGTGCGCAATCCGTCAATACTCTCAAGAACCTTCCCCGGCTCGGGCAATTGTCGGCCCAGGTCTTCCATTGCCAGCATGGCCAGAAATGCCGCGTAGACAGTGCCATACTCGGCGTTCTTCGAGACGTGACTGTATCCGCCGTCGGCTGAACGAAAAGTTTCAATGCGCGCCGATATGGTTTCGGCCAATCTGGAATCGATCTTATTCCGCAGCCTGGAAAGGCACCGTGCCAGACAACAGAGATGAATGAAATCCAACCCTTCGCCGTTACCGAAGCCGTGGACGTATTCACCGAACCTGTCTTCATCAATGTCACAACCCAGCGCCAGCATACAGTCGGCGCCAAATACAGAGTAGTAAAGATCGCTCTTGTCGTCGCGCCCCCTGAATCCGCCATCTGGATTGATCTGCTCTACGACAAAACTCAGAGTGTCATCAATGGCATCCTGCTCGATCAATTCCGCAGCCCGCATAACTGCGGACCTCATTTCCTGGTTGCAAGTTGTGGGCAACTCAATCTCCATCGATGATCTTGGTCACCAGTCTCCTGAGCAACCCCTTGAGATGAGCGCTTTCGAGAGGCGAAAGAGAACGAACGGCTTCATTCTTGTAATGTTCGAGGAGCTGTCTGGCTTTCTGTTCAGGATTGTCCACATGCTCGGCAGACAGGGCCGACAAGAGGGAAAGTCTGACATTCTTCCGGTCCTCATCAAGGTCGCTCAAGTCGTCCTTTATCTGGTAGGCAATACCGAGCGATTCACTGAACTTTGCCAGCACATCAAGCACTTCGCCATCGGCTCCGCCATGAATGGCGCCTATCTGCGTAGCGACGTTAAAGGCAGGCGCCGTCTTGCGGCGGAAGATGTCCAGAACCGTGCTGGCCGCCAGTCCGTCTCGAGCTCTCATCCAGATCAATTCCTCTCCCTGCCCCAGGCATAACGTCCTGTGCCCTTCGGTCGCGACTGAGAGCATCCTCACCGTACGGTCTGGATCCCCGCCTGCTTCCGTGATCATCCGGTAACCTTCTCCTATGAGCAGATCCCCCGCATTCAGGGCTATCGGGACGCCATGCTCTTTGTGCAGAGTCTCGTCGCCATAGCGGATGTCATCGTCGTCCTCAATATCGTCGTGGACCAACGATGCCTTGTGGAAACACTCAACAGCCAAGGCAAGCTTCTGCATGGATTCCGGAATTTCGCACTCAGCACCTTTCAGCACCTTGTAAACGCAGGCGGCGAGGAAAGGTCGCCAGCGGTGGCCGCCTTTCCCAAGCCATTCGATACTGATCCTTTCTGTTGTGGTATCTCCGATGCCCATCATTGTCTCGAGCGATTCCTTCTGAAACCACAGCTTAACTTCATTGCGTAACTCGTCCAGGTCATGCCGGCCGATCCACTTACCGCGCGTTTTCAAATGGATGGCGTCCATCACCCAGTCGACGTCAACTTCCGTACTGACGCATCCGTTCTTGAACAGTGGTATAGCCATGCCCGGCACGGCATGAGAAGCCATGTGAGGAAAAGAGCGCTCCAGAGCCGACGTGCAGCTGACGCCTATGACCGCATCCACCTTGCCGCTTGCCAGCAACTGCGTGACGACGGTTGTACCCTCTGCGATCAGCACAACATAGCCCACGCCCTCGGCCTCTGCCTGCAGTTTGCCTATTGGGCAGCGTCCACACTCGTCGCAAATCAGACCGAACTCATCCATTTCCGCATTACAGTCTTTGGATCTGAGACATTGTGGAAGCAGCAGTATGCGACGCTCATAAGGAATCAACGCGAGCGTATCGCGCCACACTTCGTTGCTTAGCAAGACCGTGATGAAACCCCGGAACCCGTTTCCGCCATCAATATCCGCGGCTACACGGGAAACATGTTTCTCCAGCTCTTCCATTGAGAATGGCGGAACAAGCTTCCGATGCCGCACATAATCGCGCACTTCCGCCAGAATAAGCTCCCGTTGTTTCTTCTCCTGGGGAACAGGCGGACCATCAGTCTTGCCCGCTGTTTCAATTTCGGTTTTCATAAGGCATCATCCGTAGGCGCCGAATCCGAAGAACCAGTTCTTCTTGGCGAATCTATAGGCCATGCTCGTCTCCGGGATCTCCTGGCCGGGGATATGCTGGCTCATATGCGGCTTCATGTTGTCCAATTCCTTTGTCCCACAATTACGCCCACTGCTGTCTCGCGCGCCTTCCGCAAGAACCAGATCCTTCAACAAATCAGGTCGCTCCATGATAATGCATCCACGTGAAGATTCACAGGCGAGTTTTCTGAATTTTGCCAGGAATTCCGACCTGGCGAACAGATCGGCCAGGTTACTGCCATCCCCTATATTGTCCATGGCAAACTGGATGGGCGGACACGGCTCAACATCTCCTGCCGGATTGATATGATGAGCCATACCCACGGCAGCCGGACAGATCGCTTTTCCTTCATGATCCCAGTATGCGTCAACTATGATCATCGGCGCGTTCTTCCTGGCATTCACAATGAATCTGCGCAAAGCGACGACCTCTTCCTGCGACAGCACCAGCTCGGGACATGGATTCGGACCCACAGGGCGGTAGATATAGTACCAGAGATAGTGAACGCCCCTGCCGGCCAACTCATTGATGAACGACTCTGTTGCCAGGTCGTTTATGTTTGATTTACAGACGCTGGTCGCGGCCCCGAATATAAGCCTGTTCTTCCGGCAGTGCTCGATCCCCACCATCGTCCGCTCGTAGACGTCTTGGCTCCCGCGCCTCGTATCGCTCACATCGACGCTGCCCTCAATGCTGATCAGTGGGCTGACATTACCCAGGCTCCTCATTTCCGCTGCAATCTTATCCGTTATCAGGGTACCGTTGGTGAACAGCAGGAAGTAGGCGTCAGGATGTTTGTGAAACAGTTCGAACAGTCCAGTGTGCAACAAGGGCTCGCCACCCATGATCCCGAAGAACGAGCAACCCTTCTCTTTGCACTGCGAGATAACTCGATCCATCACCTCAACATTCAGCTTCTTTGCAGGCTCAGACTGCGTCACCCAGCACCCCTGGCACGACAGATTGCAGCTATCGGTAACCGAAAGGAACATGAACGCGGGAAAGAATTCTCCCTTCTTCATTCGCTTCTCGAACTTCTGAACTGCTCGCATGCCCTTGAATCCGAAATCCCATACAAACTTCCGCAGTACGCGTTTGTCGGGCTCAACCAGCATACGTTTTAGAAATGTAGACATTTGTTCGCTCTGAGGGGGTTCATTTCTTAGGTGCATTCTCACAGGGGACATCACAGGCGGCGCAGGCAGCTCTCTCCGCCTCTGCCTGCTCAATATCGCACTGCTTGATCAGCCGTTTCTGTCGCTTCCTCTTCCGCTCATGCAATGTAGAATAGACATCGCTGCCCAGGATCTTATCAACATCAATCTGGACCCTGGCCTTTTCCAGGTTCTCATCGGCAATTTCATCACCGTTCAGCGGTGATTCCTTTAGCTTCGGGAAGATAATGGCAACTTCAGGACAGATCCTGGCACAGGCAGGACAGTTATTCTTGCAGTTGCGGGGATGAGCCACCACCACGCGGCCGTCATCCGAAAGCTCGTACACGCCGAACAGGCAGAATTCCATGCATTGACGGCAACTCTTGCAGCGGCTGTAGTCAATAACAGGGAACCATGGAACCCAGTCGCCCTTTACAGGTTCTGCCGGATCAGAAACTGCATTATTGCCGGAACCCCCGCTGGTTACCCGTTCGACAATTTCATCTGCACCCATCTCTCGCATATTGAGAATCTCAGCGCTGCATGAGACTCCTGCGGCGTCCATCAGCCATTCCACCGTACGCGGGTAGCACGCGATGATCTTGTCCACACCATCGGTAATGATCTTGTCACCATCGGCGACCATCTCACATAGATCCGGAACAGCAGCAAACTCGACACCCGCCGATTCCAGACTGCGGAATATCTTCCGCCTCAGATCGCTGGAAATAAGATCAGCATATGCACACTCGCAAAAAAGTACCTTTCCCATAATCCTCACCTATAACACATGCAAAGTGAAGAAGCAAGATGGAGGTGATCTCAACACG
>SPBP01000081.1 GCA_004525935.1 Lentisphaerales bacterium
ACACAGGACGATAACGACCCCCTTGCCGGCCCGCCTCCACCCGACTCGTTGCCCAGTCTCTCCTCGTCGCGGCCGCCGACGGATTCGCGGCCCACGGAGCCGCCACCTGATGTTACACCCCAAACCGCTCCGCCGACCGGCCCTCCTCCGACACTCCCACCTCCTCCGCCCACCCGAGTGGCCAATGGCATCGGCACGGCCTGGCTCTGGGGTATCTGGTCCGACGGAACAATGGATCATTCGGGCACGTGGCTGGCCCAGACAGACTTCGCACAGATCGCAGCGGACACCCAGCTCTATGATCTGGCCGGTACCGGCAATGCAGGCGCCATGCTTCAACACAACGGGAAAAGCAAACTCGTGACAGGCTCATGTCAACTGAACCTCCAGGTGGGACAACGCGTTACGCCCATGTTGAGTGGCGCATTCAATCTATCCAATACTGACGGCGACCTCCTCGTCTTCGACGTGCTCGGTCACGTCGGGGCAGACGGAAAGTTCTTGAGTAATAACTCAGCGACTTATGCCATGCGCGTCGGAAACGTGCCCTTCGACCAGGCGAGTCTCACAGGGCAGCGCATAGAAGCCGGACTTGTCGGACCCGGCGGCGCATCAGTACCCCCCATCACGGGCGCAGTGGGTGATTTCACATTCCTGCACGGCTCACTGGCCAGGGCTGACGGCCGGTTCGGTTCAGATCTTCGGTAGGAGCCTACGAAGTTAATCCCCGCACTCAAATCGCGCAGAGCCGCGATGTATTGCGTCAGGACCTCGACAGGAAAAACATAATGCCGCTGACTCGCCTCTTGCTTCGGCCAGGTCTGTGCTCGTGCACCAGGCAAACGGCTCAACGAATGGCATGCAGCGCCGAGGATGAAGTGAGATCTGTTTCTACTTTACGCTCGTTGAACTATCGTCGCTGCTGACTTCGATCCTTCGTCCGGAAACGTGCTTATTTCGGTATCGCCGATTGTGATGATATCCCCAACGTTCAGTTTGGCGAGGTCGATCTTCTTGCCATTGACAAGCGTACCGTTCTGAGAATGTACATCCCGAATGATGTAAATGTCATCCCAGTACTGAATGGCCGAATTGATCCGCGAAGCCTTAGGATCATCAATATAGATAGTAGCATCCTTGCCACGCCCAATGGTCACGTCCGGACTGCGAGGTATGGCTTTCATGCGCAGTTTCTTGGTAGAACCGTCAGCTGCCCTATAGGTCAGAATCATGTTACGTCCTCCTTGTGTGTTGCAGGCGTATCTGCTCGCGTCCATTCAAGCCTCCGCCAATAGTCACCGTACATAGTGCTGACAGCGGATGCAACGCTAAATGATGATCGCCTACCTCAGAACTGCAGCCCGGCACTCAACATAATTCCCACGTCAACCGCCGGTCCATCGGGATACAAATCTTCCTGGAACGCGGCCCGCCAGACCAGTTCCCGCCCACCAAGGCTCCCGCGTCCCTGGACGCCGAACACTATGTCCACCGGTGGTCCTCCCCAGGCAGGCACGTCCACCGCTCTCAACAGCGGCGTAGACCCTTGGACCTGTACGGTCGCAGACATGGTGGAGCCGAAGCCGTATTCCGCCGCAAGCAACCATGCGAAAATGCCGCTCTTATGGAAGTCACCAATCAACTCGTGCTTCGAGACAGCAACCAGATCGAAGTTAACGTACCAGCTCCACCTGGATACAGTCTTCTCCAGGGCCAGCCCGAGCCCGGCATCCACTCCCCCGCTGCCCGTGCCCAGCGCCGGATCACCGGTTGGTAGTTTGCACCTGAACGACCACGCCGCAGCGGGTGCGCCAGCTTCCTGCGCCCAGAGCAAGCGCCTGATGCCTACGGCAATATCCCCCATCTCGGGACGAAGTCGGGGCAGTTCGTATATAACGGCATCGGCGGATCTGATCGTGTATTCAAATCTGTTGTCGGCAACCAGTTCACGACGCCCATTCGGGAGCCCGAACAGCTGGTGAAACTCTTCGATCAGGTGATCGAACGACCCGCCCGCACCATAAAGAAACGGTATCTCCACGCTCAATTCCACGTCACTTCCGAGCCCATGGCAGTAAGTCATCGACAGCCTTGTCAGCTCCATGTCGATGCGCACCTCATCGCCGTCCCAGTTGGTATCCAGCTCAAGCATGTTGCTGCTGTTCAGGTCGAATCTCACCATAGTGCGACCCTCGCCCAGCACCCGCGTTCCGGACGGGCTCGGTCCGAGCATCTGCAGGTACAGTGGATTCTGGGTTCGGAACGGGATCGGTCCGAAGGCAACACGTTCCTCACCACGCGCACACAAGGTCAGTCCCATCAGGACCATTATCGCGGATAGACGCGTTACATGGACCGACTTTGCGCACTTGTGGGACATCGAAGAAACGGCATATCTAACCAATTGACCTGAATTCTCGCGACCCATCTTTGATTATCCGTGTCGATCCGTGTTAATCCGTGGTTCTATTTCTTCTTACTTGCCCGGCAGCCTTCTCATCATCTTCGCAATGCACGCTTCATGGTCGCGCTCGGCGACTCATCGCCAATCACCGTCATGTTCTTCCTTATCAACCGGCCGTCAGGTGTATCCTGCTCACCTATATAGCGGCCGTCTTCAAAGATGCCGTGGCATGTCCATGACCTGCCCCTGTACTTCTGATAAAGCTGGTATGCGACCTCAAGGCTGTGCGTGCCGGTCGCAAGGTACCAGTCGCCGTTCAGAATGTAGATCTGGTCGGGCATCACGATCGTCACAAACTCATGCGGGCCTCGAGGCGTACGGGCATGCGTCACGTATGCCTTGCCTGCACCGGGAATGTTCGCCAGGTCGACCAGTTCTGCCAGGAACCTGCTGATCCCCGTGCAAACCGGTCCGTCAATATGTCGATCATCCTCGCTCAATGCGACCTTCAGTAGATTATACATTTCTTCATTTGAAATCGTGTTCATGATCGTGTCCCGATACACGAAATCTACCGAATCGAAGATTCGGTCATTATATGTATGGTCGTAGAGCAACCGGCCGAACGTTGAAAGCGAGTAAAGCAGAGCTTCCAGTGAGTCCTGTTTCTGTATGACATCCTCAATAAACTCGTCATAAGCAAGATCCGCAACCGTCCGTGCCGTGTGGGCTATGTCCAGAGACGATGGCCAGACGGGCTGAAATGCAGCAGGGACCAGCGAAGGCCGATCAAAGAATTCCTTCTCCACACTTGCCGGAATTCCCCACAGCGCTCCGGAAAGAACGACTCCCAGACTCCAGTCCCGGACACTTTCTGCGTAGGTGTATCCTACGTTTGCGGTCGACCCGGCCAACCGCACCTCGTCAACAAGTCCGTTCTTTGTCCGGTAGCCGAGACTGATCGAAAGCTCATCCCGATCAGGAAACAACTCGTGCAGGGAAACCTGGCTCGAAAACTCAAGCCCGGCCCGTACCACGTCGTCCTTCCCCCCGCACAACACCGACGCGAAGTATTCGGAGAGTACTATCTTTCTCCGGTAACCCGCCTCAATCTCTACCGCCGGACCGAACCGATCTGTCGCCCACCCGATCCATGCATTATACTCACCGGTATAGATATCGTACGTAAACGCGTTCATGTTCTGCACATTGCCGCGCTCAATAACCCCGCTCGCGGATGCGCCGAGCCTGAGGGTATCTTTGCCGGTTAAGGGCCATGTGATGCTCTCACCCACAACAAACTCTGGATTGACCATCGGTATGATGTTGTAAATGTAGCCGCTCGCATAGCTGACGGATATGCCGATGCTGTTTTCCAGGTCGGCACCAATCGGGATACTCTTCCGGGCCGACGCATAGAAGCTTGCCACGGGCATATATTCCTCGTAGGTAATGCCCAGCGTGTCCTGGCTTGTCCTGATCTGGCCACGTGCCTCCATGTAGACCAGTACCGAATGATACCACCCTCCGCGAAACTCATATTCAAGTCCACCCCAACCGGTACCGTTTCGCGCATAGACGGCGCCAACATACGGACTGGCCAGCAGCGGGGACAGATCGCCATTTCCTTCAAGCACGCCGACATCAAAGAGCCATCTGCCTTCCGTCCGCCAGGTCGCCGTTGCGCTGACGCCGTCAAATGTATCGGACGCCCTGAAACTCCAGCGTTCCAGCGCCGGGTCTTCCCCCGGTTCCCCTGCAAACACTCCGATGCTGACAAACACGGCAAGCAGCCATGCCCACAGGGCGTATCCAAAATGGGCTTTCATTGTCATCCTGTTCGTTCGACTCCGATCCTCGAGCATCTACGTTCCGGCGATGCTCATCCATTCCGGCCATTCTGTCAACAGGCGTCCGACCGAATCCTGACAGTCTTTCCCGCTTGACTCCGGCCCACCGAGACTCGACACTCTCTCCGTCCTTCGTTTCACCCGATGCCGATGCATACAGGTTGGAAAGGATCTTCGCCATGAAATATGTCACAGCACTTCTTATCATACTGTTCACGGCTACGTGCCTTGCCGCCGATCTGAATATCGATGTCAACTCGCTTGCTGCCGACTGGGCTCTCGCCTTTACGGAACTCGGGGCGAGCAAGGAAGTAACCGTCAAAGCCTGGTCGCATTCCCCGGAACCACCGCACGAGCATGCAGTCCTTGAATTCAAGAAAGTCACCGGGATCAAGGCGAAGGGCTCCCTGCTCCTGATAACCCACGAGCCCACGGCACTTGCCGGCCGAGTTATCTCCGTCATCAGGGCGGATGCCATTGTTGACATTTCTGCCAGGTAACGGATAACGAAAACACAAAATAAAAGAGGAGTCCCTGATGGCAAATAAGAAAGCCGGGTACAGCATTCTCTATGCACCGCTCTATTCTTTCTTCTCGAAAGGGCTCTACAGGGACGCGGCACTGCACTGGAAGGGAACATGCTTCGGATATCTCTTTCTCCTGCTCGCCTCTGTGTGGATCGTCACACTGGCCGGATGCCAGACGAAACTGAACAAGTTCATGAAGGACGATGTCCCTCCTGTGCTCTCACAGGTTCCCGACATGGCAATCAAGAGCGGCGCCCTTACCGTCGACGCGCCGCAGCCTCTGGTAATCACCATCCCCGGTGAAGAACAGCCACTGTTGGTTATTGATACAACGGGCGAAATCACTTCACTGGACGACACCGACGCCTATCTTCTCGTTACCGAGACCCATATAATGTACCGGAAGAACGAGAGCACGACTGAGACCACAAAGCTGGCAGACTTCCCGGATATGACAATAACGCAGGATAGCGCAACTGGCTTCCTTGACGTGGCCCGGAAATATATGCTCCCGATCATCTTCCCATTTGCGCTGGTCATTTCTTTCATCTCCAGGATCCTTCAGGCACTCGTCGCCGGTGCAATCGGCATGGTACTCACCGCGATATTCCGCGTTCATCTGGCTTTTGTGTCCGTTCTGCGCATAGCCGTGCTGGCCCTTACCCCGTGCATCCTGATCCAGATGATCCTGACCCTCGTCGGTATACCCATCCCCGGCGTGGGACTATTGTGCATCTTCATTGTGCTCTTCTACCTCACGCTGGGAGTATGGGCCGCTTCGCGGAAGGATGAAGCGCCGCCCGTTCCGTCATTCGAGAACAGGGGGGACAGCGCACAGTAGAATGACTCAAGTGAAAGTTGTGGGATAACCCGACTGCTGCAATCAAGGAGACACGTGTCATGAACCGGAACTCCGTTGTTTACATCGGCCTCGCCTGCTCGCTTTTTCTCAATGTTGTCTCTTGTGCGACAATGATCCATATGGGCAGTCAGGCGCGACGCGATCTGCTTGAGGCATCCGGCGACCATGCCGACGCCATGTTCAAAATGCAGCACCGTGTATTGAGTGCTCTCGGGTCGGGCGACTCTGAAGCAATCGACGCCCTGAAAGTCCAGCTCAAGCTCAACATGAGCGTCCAGAATCGGCTCCGCTACATTGTCCGCACAGAGGCTCCACTCAAGGACTACTTGCCGATTCGGTGACCGACGAGCCAGAGGCAGCCTGCCCGCCTCCGGCGGACAGGTTTCGGGTTTCGGGTGTCAGGATTTGGAAACCCGCAGTTCTCCACGTCCTTCGCGAGCTTCTGTAGTGAGTTCCGTCAGTTTGTCCGTGGTCCTTGCGGTTTCTCACTCCGTGCTTAATTTCCTGGCGACTCCCACACTCACATACTCACACACGTGCAGTTCTTTGCATTCGTCGCCCAGCCTTCAGCCTTCAGTAGAGCCATTCGGCCTTTGACTTCGCAGGGCGGCTCATCTATACTTTCGGCCGTTTGTGATTAACGCCAGAAGCTTGAACCTGACCGCGGAGGCGGAAAGTGACTGCAATCAGAATACTTGTGCTGAACGGACCGAACCTCAACCTGCTCGGCAAACGCGAGCCGGAAATATACGGATCTGCCAGCCTCAAAGATATCGATGACCAACTCGCAACGGCCGCCGAGAAGATCGGCACGGATCACCGGATTACCGTTCAGCTGGAGTGCCGCCAGAGTAACAGTGAATCCGACCTCATAAGCTGGATCGGCGAAGCCCCGGGCAAGTTCGAGGGCATAATCATTAACCCGGCAGCCTTCACGCATACCAGCATCGGCTTGCTCGATGCCATCAGGGCGGTCGCGCCAAATGACGGGGTCGGCGGTGTCCCCAGCGTGGAAGTTCACCTCAGCAATACGCAGGCACGCGAAGAGTTCAGGCAAAAAAGCCTGACCGCACAGGGCTGCATCGCACAGGTCGCCGGATTTCAGGCCATGAGTTATATTCTCGCGCTCGAAGGCATTGTACATTACATCTTGGACGGTATGGGGGCCGGAGAATAGACGGCCGTGCAAGGCCCGGAGCACGCGATAACTTCCCTTCTTAGCCCACGCGCCTCGTCGCGCGGTGCAATCGCAAGCGCGTTTTCAGAAGTGTTATGATGTTAGGGAGTAATCGGCCCGGTCCTCGCCTGCCCCGGCTTTACTCCGGGGCCCTCGAACAACCGGGAAAGCCGGTCGGTCGTGAACGGAAACATGGAAGACAACCGTACATATGTCGGGGTGGGCGTCGGCGCAAGCAGAGTCAAGATTGTTTGCGGATCCGGCGACTTCCGTTCGCCCGCCGTATTCCTCCAGGATCATCTCGGCAACCCGAAGGAAGTCATTGCGGGGCTGCTCGCACAGATTGAGCCCCGTTCCGTAGGTGGCCTGGCCGTCACCGGTGGCGACGGCGCTTCGCTGCTCACCGGCCGAAAGATCTGTGAATGCGAGGCGATTGAGGAAAGCCTTCGCCTGCTTGACCTGAAAGCAGACGCTATTCTTTCGCTTGGCGGCGAGTCGTTTGTTGCATACCCGCTCGATTCCCAGGGTCGGGTTATGGACCATGTTTCCGGCAACCGGTGCGCCGCGGGTACAGTTGAGTTCTTCAAGCAACAGCTCGGAAGAATGAATCTCGGCATCGAAGAAGCGTCGCGTATAGCCGGATCCGGCAAGGTTGTGCCACTGGCGAAACGATGCAGCGTTCACTGCAAGAGCGATTGCACCCATGCGCTGAACAAGGACCGCTGTTCCGTGGCCGATATTGTCCACACGCTCTGTCATAACATGGCCGAGAAGGCGGCCGGCCTCCTGCGCAACAGTCGTTTCGATAAAGGCAGATTGCTCGTCATCGGCGGCGCAGCATCAAACCCGGTAATCATCGACTACCTGAGGACGTTCCTGCCAAACTGCGAAATCCTTGTCCCAGCCGATGCTGCATACTTCGAAGCGCTTGGCGCCGCATCCATGGCAAGGAGGATATCGCTTCCGCTGCCTTCGAACGGAGCCTGGTCCGGCATCTTCAGGGAAACCACTGTTTCCTTCGCATACCTGGACCCACTTGATAAGTACGCCGACATGGTCACCTTCATCCCCGGCAAACGCGCCCGGGCAAGAGAGAACGGTAAGTATCTGCTTGGAATCGACGGCGGGTCGACAACCACCAAGGCGGCCCTGATCGATTTCGACTCGCACGAGATCTGTGCCAGCCTCTACGTGCGAACAAACGGGAGCCCGGAGCGGGCTATGAAAGAATGTCTCGCTGGCGTACTGGCGCAGGTGCAGGAAACTGTACCCAACGTAAAGATCAACATCGTGGGCACGGCCACAACCGGATCGAGTGGCGAAATACTGTCGGTGCTCTGCGAAACACCAGCCTACCATAACGAGATCATAGCACATGCCTACGGGGCGTCATATTTCTGCCCGGAAGTCGATACGATCTTCGAGATCGGCGGGCAGGACTCCAAGTTCACCTCATTGAAAGCGCGGGTTGCCGTAGATTTCAATATGAACGAATCCTGCTCAGCCGGTACCGGCTCATTCATAGAAGAATCCGCCAAGGACGATCTTGGCGTGCCGATGGAACAGATTGCCGAGCTTGCCCTGAAATCGCGCAGACCGCCGCAGTTTTCCGATCAGTGTGCAGCATTTGCCAATACAGATATCCGCAAAGCCTCCCAGGAAGGTGCAACCCGTGAGGATAATCTTGCCGGACTGGTCTATGCGATAGTTGAAAACTATATCTCCAAGGTTGTTGGCAAGAGGAAGATTGGGGATCACATTCTTTTCCAGGGCGGCACCTCAAAGAACCGGGCAATCGCTCATGCATTCGCCGCCAAGACAGGAAAACACATCACTGTCCCACCCGATTCGGAATTGATCGGGTGTTTTGGCATTGCTCTGTGGCTGCGCGAAAAGATCCTGGCCGGTGAAATGCCGGAGCAGCGAAGCGACCTCGAGCAGATGCTGGCATCTGTTGTTTCGGAGAAGCGCGAATTCACATGCAAGTCATGCAGTAACTTCTGCACGATCCAGAACCTTACCGTAAACGGGACCCGCTACCCGTTCGGCGGCCAGTGCAGCAAATGGGAAAATGCACGGCAAAGCAGAACGGTAGAGGCGAACGACTTTGATTTCGTCGAAAAGCGGAACCGGCTCATGTTCGATGAATTCGGAGCCCCACCGCTGGCAGGCGACGCATACACCGCGAAACCGACTATCGGACTCCAGGCCGTCTTCAGTGTCTATGCACTCTACCCGCTCTACTCAACGTTCTTCAATAAGCTCGGCTACGATATCGTACTCTCCGAGACCGTGGACCCACGCGGTGTGCAGATGTGCCAGTCCGCCAGGTGCTACCCTTACGAAATTGCGCACGGCACGTTCTATGACCTCGTCGAAAGAGGGGTCCATCGCATCTTCGCACCTCATCTTGTCGGAATGCCACACGATGGCAGGGCCGTCGCCAGCCTGGCATGCCCGATTGCCCAGAGCCTGCCCTACTACCTCGCCGCCGCGTTCCCCGAAAAGGAGTTCAAGCTGTATGACCCCGTGCTCGATATGTCCGGTGGAATAAGGTCCGTTGAAGAAGTGTTCGTAGCGCTTGGCTCTGCGCTGGGCCACTCGGCCGAACTCGCTACGCAAGCTTTCAGGGACGCGTGCGAGAAACAGGAAGCATTCGAGAAGGCGGTGCGCGAAGAAGGTCGGCGGACACTGGAGTGGCTCGAGAAAGAGAATAGGACCGCTGTTGTGCTTGTTGGCCGACCCTACAACGCATTCT
>SPBP01000115.1 GCA_004525935.1 Lentisphaerales bacterium
ACAATGCCGTGCTGGTTAACGGCGACATTGTTGGTGAGACCCTCTACTACGGTATGGGTGCAGGCAGGTACCCGACCGCCAGCGCAGTGGTGGGCGACGTGGCCGACGCGGCCTGGGCCCTGGCGTTCGGGTCGCATGAACGGATGCTGCCGATACGGTGGCCGGGCGGAAACGGACGGATAAGAGACGCGGGCATGATCGAGTCGCGCTATTACCTGAGGATGTCGCTTCTTGATAAGCCCGGTATTCTTGCGCGGATCTGCACGGTGCTCGGTGAGAAGGGCATAAGCATCGCTTCGGTGCTTCAGCAGGATACGAGGGCGGGTGAGTATGTGCCGGTGGTGATAGTGACTCACAAGGCGATCGAAAGCCGGTTGGCTTCGGCATTGTCCGAAATCGACGAGATGGACTTTGTCGGCAGTAGCACCACCAGAATGATAATAGAGGACTTCGGGTGATGAAAGTAGCCAAGTTCGGAGGCAGTTCGCTGGCAAGTGCCGAGCGGATCAAGAGTGTCTGCGATATTGTTGCGGCGGACAAGAGTCGCCGCATCGTGGTAGTGTCCGCGCCCGGCAAGGCGTCAGCGGCCGACACGAAAGTTACCGATCTACTGATCGCCTGTGCGAAGAAGCACCTCGAAACCGGTTCTGCGAAAGCCGAGATGAAGGCCGTTGTCGACAGGTATGCGGCGCTACAGTGCGGGCTGGGCCTGTCCCCCGACATTCTCAGGCGCATAGAGGCGGACCTCACTGCTCGACTCACGGAGGACACTGCTGACCCGGCCAGGTTCATCGACACCATGAAGGCCGCGGGCGAGGACAACTGTGCATGGCTGGTTGCCGAAGCAATGAGACAGCGCGGGATCGACGCGCACTATGTGCATCCCGGTGAGGCCGGCATGCTTTTGAGCAGCGAATTTGGTGACGCGCGGGTCCTGGAAGAATCCTATGCGAAGCTGGGCGCCCTGAAGGATGCACCCGGCATTACGGTGTTTCCCGGGTTCTTCGGCGTCACGCTGGAGGGAGCGGTGGTGACACTGCCACGTGGTGGATCGGATATTACAGGCGCTGTGCGCGCCGCAGCGGTCAAGGCGGAGCTCTACGAGAACTTTACGGACGTTGATTCGGTCTTTTCGGCCGATCACAGGGTCGTGCCCGACGCAAAGCCGATCCAGGTGTTGACATACGACGAGATGAGAGAGCTGTCCTACGCCGGGTTCGGTGTTTTTCACGATGAGGCGATAGTGCCCGCGGTCGAGGCTGGAATTCCCATCTGTATAAGGAACACGCATCGGCCTGAGGCGCCCGGCACAATGGTGGTGCCGAAGCGCGATCACGAGCACTGTTCGGTGGTCGGCATAGCAAGCAGCGATGGTTTCTGCTCGATGCTGGTCAAGAAATACATGATGAATCGCGAGCTCGGGTTCGGCCGACGACTCCTGGAGATACTCGAGGACGAAGGGCTTTCGTATGAGCACACCCCCTCGGGCATAGACAATATGTCTGTCATTCTGAGCGAAAGCGAATTGACGTCGGCTGTAGAAAAGCGCGTATTGGCAAGAGTATCGGAAGAATTGAAGGCTGAATCGGATGTGGAGCGAGGCCTGGCCCTTATCATGATCGTGGGTGAGGGCATGAGGTATTCCGTCGGCGTGGCTGCCCGGGCTACCGGTGCGCTTGCCTCGGCGGAGGTAAACATCGAGATGATGAACCAGGGTTCTTCTGAGATCAGCATGATGTTCGGAGTTAAGTCTGAGGACAAGGATAAAGCCGTCCGCTCGTTGTATGCCGCCTTTTTCGATGCCTGATCCACGTTCATGTGAAACAAGCAGCCGCCGATATTCCTCGTGCAGAGATAGCAGAGAACTGCAGAACCACGGATGAACACTGATAGACACAGATGAGAAGCTCTCGCGCAGAGACGCGGAGGAGCGGAGCCGCAGAGAAATGCAACCGCCAATGAACGCTGATGAAGACTGGCCACGAAAAGGCACAGGAGGCACGAAGAAGAACTGCCTTAACCACGAATCTACACGAATGAACACGAATGGAAGTGACGCGGAGTTGAGCCGCCGATTCCGCACAGCGGGATCGAGCAATGGCAGCAGGAGCAGCGCCGGGAAACAGGTTTCCCTGCACCGCTCCTGACTGCCATGCGCCCCGACTGCATCGGGGCGCGGCTCAATCGGCCGTTCCAGTTTCGCAGGGCCTGAAAGATACCTGGCCCCTTTTCCGCTGTATTTATCCGTGGAATCCGTGGAATCCTTGGTTGGTAGTTCAGCAGTTGTATACTCCAGTGTGCATCGCCTTTGCCTTTATCCGTGTAAATCAGTGTCCATCCGTGGTTCTGCAGTTCTCTGCGTCCTCTCCCCCCTGCGCCTCTGCGGGAGGGAAGCAGGAAGATCCTGTAATCCTGTCCAGTAATTGGCAGGTCATTCCGCCCAAACCCCCATAAAATGGGCACAATCGTGTGCATGGGCTGCCCAACTCTCTCGTTGCGCAATGCTCTGGTTATGGTAGCATTTACCCCTGTTTTTGATCGGCAGGCCGGGCATTTCCCAGGGGGATTTCAACAGTTTCCGTGATGCGCGGAATTCTGCTGCCGGAAAGGGACCTATGAAGAAGACGAAAAGAACCATTGAAATATATGACACGACGCTCAGGGATGGAGCCCAGGGCGCCGGCGTGTCTTTTTCCGGCTCCAGCAGGCTCAAGCTGTTGCAGAGACTTGATCAGCTCGGTGTCCATTACATCGAGGGTGGTTATGCAGCATCGAGTAAGCGCGACATGGCATTCTTCCGGGAAGCACGGAAACTGCGGTTATCTCACGCGAAACTGGCGGCATTCGGTAGTACCAGGCGACGTGGTGTCCGGGTTTCGGCGGATGATGGCGTACGGCTGCTGCTTGAAGCCGGCACGCCGGTTGTGACAATTGTCGGAAAATCGTCAGAATTGCATGTCCGGGATGTTCTGAAGACGGGCAGAAAAGAAAACCTGGCCATGATATCGGATACTGTCCGATACCTGAAGGAACGGGGCAGGCAGGTCTTCTTTGATGCTGAACACTTCTTCGACGGTTACAAAGCGGGGGCCGAGTTTGCCATGGCAACCCTGCGTGCTGCGGTTGATGCCGGTTGCGATGGGGTTGTTCTGTGCGACACGAACGGCGGCATGCTGCCGCACGAGGTGTTCGGAATAACATCGGCCGTCACCGCGGCGTTGGACTTGCCGGTCGGCATCCATACACATGATGATGGCGGCATGGCGGCGGCAAACTCTGTCGAGGCGGTCCGGGCCGGCGCTTCGCAGGTGCAGGGCACCGTCAACGGATATGGAGAACGTTGCGGGAACGCGAATCTCTGTACGATACTGCCAACGCTTGTCCTCAAGATGAAGAAGACCTGCATGAGCGCGCAGAAGTTGAAGGAATTGCGCGATGTTTCTGTCTTCGTCGATGAACTTCTTAACCTGCGCCCTGCAAGCAGGCAGCCGTACGTGGGAGTCAATGCATTTGCCCACAAGGGCGGAATGCACGTCAACGCAATACAGAAGAACCCGTGCACCTTTGAGCACGTGAAGCCAGAGTCGGTTGGCAATCGCAGACAAGTCCTGCTTTCTGAAGGCTCCGGGAAGAGCAGTGTCCTGCTCAAGGCTGTTGAACTCGGGGTGGGCGGTGTGCGGAAATCGTCCGAGGAATTGCGCGAGATATTGAAGTCGCTCAAGGATCTGGAAAGCAAAGGATATGCCTACGAGGCGGCTGATGCATCGTTCCGCATTCTTGTCAAGAAACTGCTCAAGAAACACAAGCCGTTTTTCGAGCTGGAGGGGTTCAGGGTCATCGTTGAGAAGCGGGGTAAGGACGAGCCGTGTCTGTCGGAAGCGACGATCAAGGTGCGTGTGAAAGACGAAGTTGCACACACGGCTGGAGAAGGCAATGGTCCTGTTGACGCGCTTGACCATGCGTTGCGTAAAGCGTTGGTCCGTTTCTATCCGGAGATAGCTGAGGTGGTGCTGACTGATTTCAAGGTCAGGATACTGGATCCTGAAGAGGCGACTGCTGCAACGACGAGGGTTCTTATCGAGTCGAGCGACGGCGAATCGTCCTGGGGCACAGTGGGCGTCTCGCACAACATCATAGAGGCATCATGGGAAGCGTTGGTTGACAGCATGGAATACCGTCTATTCAAAGAAGAAGAGAAAGCTGCGAAGTCGCGCAAGCGGCGGCGGAAGGCATAGGGCTCGCATGGCTGAACTGCAGAAGAACCATAATCCCGCGGAGGTGGAACAGAAATGGTCCAGCTCCTGGCTGTCTGATGGCGTCGATGGCGCTGATGCTTCGAGCGGCGGTGAGCCCTATTGCATAGTCATTCCACCCCCGAACGTCACCGGTATTCTTCACATGGGGCATGCGTTGAACAACACGATCCAGGATATCCTGGTCAGGTGGCGGCGCATGCAGGGCAGGAACGCGGTCTGGGTGCCCGGCACCGACCACGCCGGTATTGCCACGCAGAACGTTGTCGAACGGGCGCTTGCCAAGCAGGAAGGAAAGGCGAGGGACGACCTTGGCAGAGACGAGTTCGTGAAGCGTGTCTGGGAATGGAAAGAGCAGTATGGCAACACAATAACAACCCAGTTGAAACGGCTTGGCTGTTCGTGCGACTGGTCTCGCGAACGTTTCACCATGGATGACGGTCTGAGCAACGCGGTGGCGATCGCGTTCGTGCACCTTTACGAGAAGGGCCTGATATACCGGGGCAACTACATCATCAACTGGTGTCCGCGTTGCCGCACGGCGTTATCTGACGAGGAAAGCGAACACGAGGAAAGCGAAGGCAAGCTGTACTATGTGCGTTACGCATTCAAAGACGACCCTCGCAAGTATATCACCGTTGCCACGACCAGGCCGGAGACGATGCTGGGAGACGTGGCCGTTGCTGTAAATCCCGGCGATGGACGATTCAAGGAACTTGTCGGGAAGAAACTTATACTTCCGATTCTGAACCGGGAACTGGTTGTCATCGCAGACGACTTCGTGGATCCGGCGTTCGGTACCGGTGCTGTGAAAGTCACACCGGCTCACGATCCCAACGACTTTGAGATAGGACGCCGACACGACCTTGAGCAGATCAACGTGATGAATCCAGACGGTTCGATGAACGAGGGGGCCGGGCTGTATGAAGGGATGGACCGGTTTGCGTGCCGGGACAAGCTGGTTGACGACCTTACAAAGCTGGGTGTTATCGAGAAGATTGACAAACATCGGAATGCCGTAGGTCACTGCTATCGATGTGCGACGGTCGTCGAGCCAAGGTTGTCGCCACAATGGTTCGTGAAGATGAAGCCACTCGCAGCCCCGGCGATTGAAGCCGTGAAACAGGGGAAGGTGCGTTTTGTACCCGAGCGGTGGACAAAGGTCTACCTGGAATGGATGGAAAACATCCGCGACTGGTGCATCTCGCGGCAGATCTGGTGGGGACACAGGATACCGGTGTTCTACTGCGACGATTGCGGGCGCGAATGGGCTTCACTTGATGCGGCCGCCAAGTGTCCGGCCTGCGGCAGTACAAACATAAGGCAGGACGAGGATGTGCTTGATACTTGGTTTTCTTCGTGGCTCTGGCCGTTTGGCGTCTTCGGTTGGCCGGAGAAGAACGACGATATAAAGTTCTATTATCCCACCCACGACCTCGTTACCGCTTCGGAGATCATCTTCTTCTGGGTAGCACGCATGATAATGGCCGGCATCGAGTTCATGGGCGATGTTCCGTTCCGCCAGGTCTACATACATGGGACTGTTCGGGACGACAAGGGACGCAAGATGAGCAAGAGCCTTGGGAACTCAATTGATCCTGTCACGGTCATTGAAGAATTCAGCGCGGATGCGCTCAGGTTCAGCCTGATGATGATCACCGCTACCGGCCAGGACGTCTATCTTTCCAACGACAAGTTCGAGATCGGGCGGAATTTCGCCACCAAGATATGGAACGCGGCACGGTACCTGCAGATGCAGTCGAAGGACTTCTCCTTCGAGCCAGGCGAAGTGTCGTTCGCTGATGATAAGCTCAGTCCGGACGATCAGTATATTCTTGCCGGTCTGCACCGGTCGATTGCGGCATGCAACGACAACCTGGAACGCTGTCGGTTCAACGATGTTGCGCGTGTGCTCTATGAGTTCCTGTGGCATCAATACTGCGACTGGTACGTCGAGTATTCGAAGAGCGTTCTGTACGGGGATGACCCGGCCGCGCGTAACAGGGTCTTACGTGTCATGCACCATGTCTTCTCAAGTGCGGTGAAACTGCTTCATCCCATCATGCCTTTCGTTACAGAGGAGTTGTGGCACGAGATGGGATACGCGAAGAGCGACGAATCGATAAGCCGGGCATCATGGCCCGCTGAAAAAGCTGAAGAGGACGACGCGGAGTGGGGAATCAGCAGGGCCACGGTAACTTATGTTGCCAACAAGTATGACCTCGTGCGCGTGGGTCGGACACTGATGGCCGACTACAACGTGGTTTCATCGGGGAAAGTGCGGCACATAATCAAGCCTGCGACGAAGGCTGCGGCGAAGCAGCTTGAAGCCGACAAGGCTTCTGTTCATGCCCTGCTCAGAACCGGCGAGCTGGAGATAGACAGTGCCTTCAAGCCGGCAAAGGCTGTTCCGAGTGGGGTATGCAAGCTTGGCACGGTTTACATGCCGGTTGACGATCTCATTGATATCGAGGTGGAGAGGAATCGGCTTACCAAGGAACGCGACAAGATCGTTGGGGATCTTGGTCGTGTTACCACCAAGCTTGAGAATATCGATTTTGTCCAGAAGGCGCCTGCTGAGGTCGTTGAACGGCAGAAGGTGCGCAAGAAGGAATTGCTGGAGAAGAGCGAGAAGCTCAACCGCATGCTGGATGTTCTGGCAGGCTGAGGTGTGTCTGGCGTTAAGTGTTCAGCGTATTGTGCCTTAGGTTCTTGCGGTGGCCTGCGCGTGTCTGGGTGTTGGCATGCCAGCAGTTTGCATTGCGGCTTTTCCTCCAGAGGCGGACATGTGCGAGAATACCATTTGCCTCTTTGCGTTCTTTTGTTATGAGTTGTCTCCAGTTCTGTGGTGGGGGAGAGTAGCCATGCCGATATACGAGTATTATTGCGAAGACTGCAATACGATCTTCAATTTTCTGTCGCGCAAGGTGGGCACGACCAGGAAACCGTCGTGTCCGAAATGTGGTCGCAACGAACTTGAGCGCCAGATCTCCATGTTTGCAGTGGCGGGAGACTCAGGCGATCACGAACCCGATGCCGATCTGCCTATCGACGAATCGAAAATGGAGCGGGCCATGGAGGTGCTTGCAAATGATGCCGCAAAGCTGAATGAGGATGACCCAAGGCAGGCTGCGCAGCTTATGCGCAAGTTCTCCGACCTGACCGGCGTTCGATTCAGTGGCGACATGGAACAGGCGCTGGGCCGACTTGAGAGCGGTGAGGATCCGGACCAGGTTGAGAAGGAAATGGGCGCCCTGATGGAGTCGGGGGACGATCCGCTTATTCTTCCTGGGGTTGCGGGCGCGAAGCGGCAGCGTAAGCCGCAGCCCATCCGCGATGCCACGCTGTACGAACTGTAGCTACAGCGCACACGTGCCAACCACGAATCACACGAATAGACACGAATGGGGAGTGATGAGCATTTGAGCCGCGGAGCCCGCATTGCGGGCTCCAGCAATGGCAGCAGGAGCAGCGCCGGGAAACAGGTTTCTCTGCGCAGTTCATG
>SPBP01000430.1 GCA_004525935.1 Lentisphaerales bacterium
CTCCCGTCTTCAACACCCATAGGCTCATCGCCACTCATACGTCGTTCTGTCGTAATTCGTGCTGAGAGTTATCCCTACGGCAGTGACATGCGCCCGGCTAGCAGTGCGTCGGACTTAGCCCCTCCTTCGTCGGAGCAAAGTCCTAGCCCTGCTAGAGCGAGTCGAGCAAAGAGTCTATTTCCTCGAGTTTCTTCCTTGGGACGGTGGAGGTGAGGTGCGGGTGCGAGTGTCCGAGTTTCAAGTAGCCCCCAGCGCGGAGTAACATGAGCCGATCTTTCCTGGTTTCCACCAGGCTAATTGAGTGCGAAGCCGCCTTTATTCGTATCCGGGTGAGCAAGAGCAGCATGCTTGCCTCGTCGGGCAGGACCCCGAAACGATCACGCAACTCATTATAGATCCTGTCGACTTCAATAAGAGCCCCGGCGCCGGCAATTCTGCGATAGACATCAATCCGCTGCTGCTCTACCGGAATATAGCGGACGGGAATGAGGGCAGAATGGTCAGTTCCTTCATCGGCCGCGGACAGGCTGATGAAGTCCAGGCGAAGGGTGACATTGACGAGAGGCGCAGTGGTGTCACCGCGGAGCTGCTCGACGGCACGGCGGAGCAACTGGCAATATAGCGCGAACCCCACCGCGGCGATGTGTCCGCTTTGCTGCGTGCCGAGCAGGTTGCCTGCTCCTCTCAACTCCAGATCGCGGAGCGCCAATTGGAAACCCGATCCCAGCTCCGTGTATCTGCGTATGAGCTGAACCCTGCGCCTTGCGGCCGGGTCCATCCGGGCATCGGAAGAAAGAAGAAGGTACGCGTGGGCCTTCCTTACGGATCTCCCTACACGACCTCGCAGCTGGTAGAGGTCCGCGAGTCCGAATCGGTCGGCGCGATCGATGATGATGGTGTTTGCATTCGGAATATCGAGGCCACTTTCGATAATGGTGGTGCACAGGAGAACATGAAAGCGACCGGCAACAAAATCGTGCATGATCCGCGCAAGCTCGCCCGCAGACATCCGGCCATGTGCCACGGCAATCCGTGCTTCGGGCACGAGTCGTTCAAGACGTTGTCGTACTCGATCGATGGTGAGGATCCGGTTGTAGAGGTAGTATACTTGTCCATCTCTGCTCATTTCATGAAGGATCGCGTCGCGTATCACCCTGTCGGACGGTTCAGCTATGACTGTGTCTATGGAAAGACGATGCTGGGGGGGTGTCTGTAGCGTGCTCAGATCCTTAACGCCGACCAGGCTCATATAGAGGGTGCGGGGTATTGGTGTGGCGCTTAGGGTGAGCACATCAACCAGTTTTCTGAGATGTTTCAACCGCTCCTTGTGCTGCACCCCGAAGCGCTGCTCTTCGTCGATTATGACGAGCTGAAGATTCTTGAAGCTTATGTTGGGCCCCAGAAGACTGTGTGTTCCTATCACAATATCCACAGTGCCGTCTGCCATACCCCGAATAATGGCTTCGCGGCGGGGCTGAGGGCAGAATCGACTGAGCATTTCGATGCGAATCGGGTAGGCAGTCATGCGCTCGGAGAACGTATCGAAATGTTGCTGGCACAGGATTGTGGTAGGAACCAGGACGGCCACCTGGGTTCCGTCCATGACTGCCTTGAATGCCGCGCGCATAGCGATTTCGGTTTTGCCGAAACCAACATCGCCACTGACAAGCCGGTCCATAGGACGTGGGAGTTCCATATCCTTCCGAACATGGCGCCAGGCCATGTGTTGGTCCGGGGTTTCGGTGTATGGAAACGATGTTTCGAAGTCATGTTGCCATGGTACATCACTGCTGAAGCTGTGGCCCTTGATTGTGTTCCGTTCCGCGTGTGTCTGGAGGAGTGAGGCGGCCAGATCCTTGACCGCGCTTTCGGCTGAGCGCTTATCGGCAGACCACCTTGCGCCTCCGATCCGGTGCAACGGCACAGCCATTTCACTGATACCGATGTAGCGGCTAAGCAGATGAGAATGGCTGACGGGAACGTGAAGCTTTGCTTCGTCCGCATACTCTATAGTCAGCACCTGCTGCATCTTCTCATCAAAGCGTATTTCGTTAAAGCCCAGGTACTTCCCGATTCCATACTGAATGTGAACAACAAGGTCGCCGGGCTCAAGGTCTGATGCTGAAAGAAGGGGGTCGGATGAGTGAAGGGCATATGCGGGGGGGGATTCTGCCGAAAGCAGCCGACGGGCCCTCATGAATCTCTTCTTTCCATAAAGATCGGATTCAGCAACCACGGTCAAATTCAGCTCATCGTTCACGAATCCGGAGGAGAGTGCACCGATGTGAAGCGAGAGCAGCTCAGTTTCAGTGGGCGAGTGTGCCGCCTTGAATCGTTCCAGCGCACCACCGGTGTCGAAGAACAGGCAGACGTTACGCCCTGTTTCAGCAAGTTCGCGGAGTTCTGCAAGGAACCGGAGGCGGGACTGTGTCATTA
>SPBP01000008.1 GCA_004525935.1 Lentisphaerales bacterium
CGCTTTCGGCTAAGAGTCGTGTTCCGTTCGTATTGATGACTGAGGACCCATCCGTAATGTCTGTTGCCGCCGCAGCTATCAAGGATGCCAAGCCGCTGCTGTACCGGGCAACGGAAGCGAATTCAGAGGCGATGATTAAAGTGGCAGCAGAACTCAAGTGTCCACTCGCCGTAGGTGGGGGCTCACTCGAAAAGATGTCAGATCTGACGTCCGCGGCGAAAGCGAAAGGCGTTGAAGATCTGGTGTTGTCCTTTGACGGACGCGATACAGCATCATGTATTCAACTGATGACCACTGCGCGTCGCGCAGCTCTGAAGAAGGGTTTCCGGGCGTTGGGGTATCCGTCAATGGTGGACGTGTCGGTTGAGGACACGATGAAGGAGACGGTTCTGGCCGGCACATTCGCTGCAAAATACGCAGGAATCATTATCATTAACGGTATCGACGGGTCTGAACTCCTGCCGGTATTGACGACTATCCAGAACATCTACACTGATCCGCAAGTCCCGAATACCGTTGAAGCGAAGCTCTACGAGGTCGGCAACGTTACTGATCAGTCGCCCGTCCTTTTCACCACAAACTTCTCGCTCACATACTTCTGCGTCGAGGGGGAGGTAGAGAGAAGCAAGATACCGGCCTACATTTGTGTGGTCGACACTGAAGGCCTTGGCGTACTCAATGCGTTCGCAGGGGACAAGCTCTCGCCTGAAAAAGTTGTCAAGGCGCTGGGCGACCAGAAGGTTGCGGAGAAGGTTAAGCATCGTAAGCTGATCATCCCCGGGCTGCTCCCCGCATTCAGGGCGCCGCTCGAGGATCTTTCGGAATGGAAGGAAGTTGTGATAGGTCCGGAGACCGCCAGCGGGATTCCTGCCTTTCTGACACGACAGTTCAAGTAGTGCTCAATATTCGGAAGTGCCGTGCGGAACGCGAGTCCCTGCATTCTGTTCTTCCGCACGGGTGTTTTGATGATTCAGAGGTGTACGTATGGCAAGCTGCTCCCTGACTTTTCTGCCAATGAACAAGTGCGTCGATGTCGAGGTCGGCACGGGTCTGCTTGAGGCGGCCTGGCGCGCCGGCATCGTGCTTGACAGCGTGTGCGGCGGCGAAGGAGTCTGTGGACGATGCCGAATGATCGTGAGGGAAGGGCCCGTTGACGGCGGAGCCGCAACTGGCATTCTTTCTGAGGAAGAAATCAGTCAGGGCATCGTTCTGGCATGTCAGACATCCGTGGCGGCTAATGCCCGTATCGAGATCCCGAATGAGACGCGATCAGTCAACAGGATGCAGTCAGACAAGGACGCGCGCCGTTTTCGCGCTATCCAGCCCGGCATCACACAGCGCACTTTCAAGAGAGCTCCACTAGTGACCAAGACTGCTTTGCAGCTTGATGAACCTACTCTGGACAATAATGTGGCTGATGCTGAGCGGGTCGAACAGGCGGCTTGCCGAGCGGTTGGAATATCGTCACTGGAGACGGGGCTTGGAGCACTGAAGCAAATCCCCGGCGTTCTGAGAGAGAACGGGTTCGGTGTGACTGCGAGTATTGGTGCGCTACGGAACAGCTTTGAGTTGCTTGACCTGGAGGGAGGTGACACGTCGGGACGTCACTACATGGCTGTTGTAGACATCGGCACGTCAACCGTCGTCGTACACCTCGTGAACGTCAACGATATGACCACGGTCGATGCGGAAGCATGTTTCAATTCGCAGTCGGTGCATGGTCGCGAAGTAACCGCGCGAATCATGGCAGCCGAGAAGAAGGGGACTGCCCGGCTGCAAGCGCTGATCGTAGAAGATATCAACCGGCTTCTCTCAGCTGTAGCCGGGCGAAATGGTGTAGAACTCGTCGAGATTTCAGGAATCGTGTGCTCGGGCAATACTGTCATGACACACTTCTTGCTCGGACTGCCCACTGAACATATCAGGAGAAGCCCATTTATCGCGGCGAGTATTGAGCCGCCGCCATTGAAGGCAATGGAGATCGGAATCCAGATTAATCCGCGCGGGCTCCTGTTCTGTGTCCCCGGGATCAGCAGTTGGGTAGGGGGCGACCTCACTTCCGGCATATTGGCAACTGGTCTTCATGAGCGCAAGGAGACGACGATGCTGATCGATGTGGGAACGAACGGCGAAATCATCCTTGGGAACAGCGAATGGATGCTTGCCTGCTCTGCTTCCACGGGTCCGGCACTCGAAGGTGCAAGCGTGGATTGCGGGATGATCGCAGGGAGTGGCGCAATCGAAAAGGTCTACATCGAGGCTGATGAGATTAGATACAAGGTGATAGGGAATACTGCACCCGAAGGAATCTGTGGCTCCGGAATAATCGATTTGCTTGCAGTGCTTCTGGATAAGAACATCATTGACCGGGCAGGGAGGTTTGTTAAAGGCAGTCATCCAGCTGTTTGTGCCACCGGAGATATACGCAGCTTCGTTCTGTACGATGGCTCCGGTGGGGGGCGGGAGGTCCGGCTTACCCAGGAAGACATAGAGAACGTTATCACGGCGAAGGCGGCTGTGTTTGCTGCCGCCAAGATAATGGTGGAGCGGGTAAACCTCAGCTTCTCTGACGTCACACACCTCTTCCTCGCCGGCGGGTTCGGGAGTTACATCGATCGACGGAACGCCGTGAAGATTGGTCTGCTTCCTAACCTCCCGGCATCGAGCATCGAATATGTTGGCAATACGTCTATCTGGGGCGCGAAGCTGGCCGCGCTGTCGAGCGAGGCGCTTGACGAGATGTATGCCATCAGACGACGAACAACCTACTACGATCTTCTGGGCAGCGATGACTATGTGGATCAGTTCCGGCAGGCGATGTTCCTGCCTCACACGGACGTGGAATTGTTTCGCCTCGATCTCGATCAGAACGACAGTAACGAAGTTGGCTGTACTCCCACACCGGTCAACACAAAGAAGCAAGCCGTGACATGAACGTTGCGTACTGAGCATAGAAGGGCAAGCCATGGCGAAGATAATTGCGGTTACGGGCAAGGGCGGAACCGGAAAGACAACGGTTACATCCCTGATTCTGCGGCATCTTAAGCAGCACGCGGTAGGGCCGATCCTTGCGCTCGACGCCGATCCGGACTCGAACCTGTCGACTGTTCTGGGGCTAACTGTTGAGAAGACAATTGGCGATTTGCGGGAGGAGACGCTGCGATCCATCAACGACTTGCCGGCAGGGATTGCAAAGGGCCAGTATATCGAGGCCGGCCTGCACGAAATCGTGGTGGAATCCGAAAAGGTCGACTTGATTGCCATGGGGAGATCCGAGGGACCCAGGTGCTATTGCTATATCAACAATCTCCTGAGAACATTCTCTGACCACTTGCAGGCATCCTACGAATGGGTGGTCGTCGACAACGAGGCCGGCCTTGAACATCTGAGCAGGAGAACCGCCTCACGTATTGATCATCTCTTTGTAGTGATCACCGACAATCCTCTGGCCGTGGACTGTGCGAAAAGAATTGAGCAGCTGACAAATGACAAGGATTACCCCGTCGTAAACAAGTATCTGCTGGCTAACAACATCGTTGACGAGAACCGCGTTCGCAAGAGGGTGGCCGCGTCTGGTCTGAACATGGAATTAGTCGGATGTGTTCCGCGTGATCCCGAACTGGAGGCGAAGCTCATGGCAGGGGAGTCGGTATTCTCTCTTGCTGGCAGTCCGGCTGTATTGGCAATCGAAGAAGTCATGAAAGTAATTCAGGCAAAGCAATAAGGAGTGGTCATGGATCTGGTTGACGTGAAAGAGAAATGGTCGAACACGATAAACACAGTAACAATTGGTGCGACGGCTTCCGAAGGTGGCACTCGCGGCAAGACAGTTACCGTTGGCGGCGAAACGACACTGCCCTTTCTGAAGTTCGAAGGCGACATACCGCATGCTCCCGTTATAGCCGGCCTTGTTGTGGATGTTGTCCCGGAAGGCTGGCCAGAGGTGCTGACATCGGCGATCGGTGATGTCATTAAGTCACCTGCTGCCTGGGCGAAGACGCTTGTTGATGAGCTGAATGTCGACCTCATCTGCCTGAAACTTCTGGGGCCGGATCCGGCGGGCAGCAACCGATCTGCCGGCGATGCGGCAAAAACCGTGAAAGAAGTGCTCGAGGCCGTCGATGTGCCGCTGATCATCTGGGGCTGCGGCGACGAAGAAAAGGACAACGAAGTGCTTCCTGAATGCTCGCAGGCGGCTAAAGGGGAGAATTGCCTTCTTGGCTCGGCAACGGAGAGCAACTATCGAACAATGGGCGCCATCGGCAAGGCTGATAAACACAAGCTGATCGCTGAAGCACCTGTGGACATTAATATCGCCAAGCAGGTCAACATTCTCCTTCACGATTCAGGATTCGATCTGAAGGATGTGGTCATGTGCCAGGTAACAGCTGCACTCGGGTATGGATTCGACTATGTATATACGATATTCGAGCGCGTCAGAATCGCAGGGCTGAAAGGGGACAAACACATGGCACTCCCGCAAATAGCGAATGTTGGCTGGGAGGTCTGGAAGGTCAAGGAAGCTATTGCAGATGAGGATGTGCTTCCAGGCTGGGGTAAACTCCGGGACCGTGGCCCGAGATGGGAAGCTACGACTGCCACGGGTTATATTCAGGCAGGTGCGGACATCATAACGCTTGCCCATCCTGATGCCATAAAGATAGTAAGGGACACCATTGCCGAGCTTACAGTTTGAATCTGAATACTACAGGAGATGAATCATGATATTCGTTGGCGAACGCATTAACACGGGTTTCAAGGACATCAAGCAGGCAGTTATGGACAAGGATCCCAAGCCGTTGCAGCGGTGGGCAAGGGACCAGACCGCGGCAGGGGCAACCTACCTCGATGTCAATCTCGGCGCAGTCTCTACGAAGCCAGAGGATATGTGCTGGATGATAGAGACGGTTCAGGCGGCGGTGGATACACCGATTTCCATCGATTCCAATAAACCGGCAATTCTCGCCGAGGCAATCAAGGTCTGCAATAAGCCACCCCTGATAAACTCAAGTACCGCCTCGCAGGAGAAGATGGACGTGTTTCTGCCGATTGTTGTGGAGTGCGGCGGATCGGTGATCGGGCTGTCTATGGATGACGCAGGCGCACCCAAAAGCGCAGACATGCGCGTGGAGAAGGCCGGCATGTTTCTTGCAACGGCTATGGAACACGGTATTACGCCCGATCGCGTTTTTCTTGATCCCATAGTTATGCCGCTGAAATTCATGCAGGACCAGGCAAAAGAGATTCTTGAGGCGGCAAGGCAGTTTCTGCTCTTCTCTGATCCTGCTCCTCACATCATCTGCGGACTGTCGAACGTGTCTAATGGAACGACCCACAAGAAGCTCATAAATCGCATCTTCCTTACCATGCTGATTAATAACGGCGCCGATGCGGCGATCTGTGACGTCATGGACACCGATCTCGTCCATGCCGCGCTTACCGCGGAACTGGTTATGAACCGGGAAATCTACGCCGATTCCTATATCTGAGTGAGTTAGTGTCAAATGCTTGACAGATTAGTCGTTTGTGTTGAAACTGCACAAAAACAAGGGGGGGGAAGAGAGACATGTCGGAGACAAAACAGGCTATATCGACCGATTCACTGATGATCGAAAAGCGAAAGTTCGCACCGGCGGCGGACTTTGTTGCCAAGGCGATTGTAGATGCAGATAAGTATCGTCAAATGTATGACAGATCCATAAATGACAGCGATGCGTTCTGGCTCGAGCAGGCTAAAGAATGCGTTACCTGGTTCAAAGATCCGACCGTGGCATGCAAGTCAGTCTGGAGCACCAAGAACCGTACAGTCAATCACACATGGTTTGAGGATGGCGAACTGAACGTGGCTTTTAACTGCCTCGACCGCCACATGGGCACGCCTCGGGAGAACAAGACAGCACTGATATGGCAGGGCGACGAGCCGAGCGAGGACGCAAGAGTTTCATATGCGGAGTTGTACCGTGATGTCTGCAAGTTCGCAAATGTCCTGAAAGGCTTCGGCATAAAGAAGGGCGACCGCATCTGTGTCTACCTCGGCATGGTGCCGGAGCTGCCGGTGGTGATGCTGGCATGTGCACGTATTGGCGCCATCCACTCCGTGGTCTTCGGTGGTTTCAGCGCCGATGCGTTGCGTGATCGCATCAATGATTCGGACTGCAGGATACTGATTACAGGCAATGTATCGAAGCGGGCCGGAAAGAACGTTCCTTTGAAGGCAACTTCGGACGAGGCCCTCAAGGAAACGCCGAGCATTGAGAAAGTCGTCGTTGTGAAGCGAAGCGACGACGAGTGCGGGATGCAGGACGGTCGAGATGTGTGGTACCACGACGTAATGGTGGATGCATCAGCGGAATGTGAGCCCGAAAAGATGAAAGCCGAGGATCCACTCTTTATCCTCTATACCTCGGGATCCACAGGAAAGCCAAAGGGCGTTGTGCATACGACCGGTGGTTACCTGGTCTACACTTCGCTCACACACAAGGTCGTATTCGATCTCAGGGAGGATGATGTATACTTCTGCGCAGCCGACATAGGGTGGGTGACCGGCCACAGCTACATTGTTTACGCGCCACTGACGAACGGCGCGACGAGCGTCATGTTCGAGAGTACGCCGCTCTATCCAGACGCGGGTCGCTACTGGGAGGTGGTCGACAAGTTCAAGGTCACGCAGTTCTATACCGCGCCAACCGCAATCCGTGCACTGATACGCCAAGGGGATGAATGGCCTAAAAAGTACCCCATGACCTCTTTGCGCGTATTGGGCTCTGTTGGCGAACCGATCAATCCTGAAGCGTGGATGTGGTATTACGAGAAGGTAGGCAGAAGCAAGTGCCCGCTGGTTGACACCTGGTGGCAGACGGAAACGGGCGGCTTTCTTATTACGCCGATCCCCGGCGCACACACTCTTAAGCCAGGCAGTGCGAACCAGCCGTTCTTCGGAATAGAACCCGTGGTGCTGCGGGATGACGGCACTGAATGCAGTGTCAACGAAGGCGGGAAGCTTTGCATCAAGAAGCCGTGGCCCGCGATGATGCGGACAATGTGGGGCGATCATGATCGTTTCATTGAGACTTACTTCACAATGTATAACGACCTGTACTTCACGGGAGACGGTTGCAGGGTCGATGAAGACGGTGACTACTGGCTGATGGGCCGGATAGACGACGTTGTCAACGTGTCTGGACACCGCATCGGTACTGCAGAAGTTGAAAGCGCACTGGTCAGTCACGAGAAGGTCGCGGAGGCGGCGGTGGCTCCCATGCCTCATGATATTAAGGGGCAGGGGTTATATGCCTTTGTCACGATTGTCGACGGTGTGGAACCCTCTCAGGAGCTGAAGAAGGAACTGATCAAGCATGTGCGCAAGGAAATAGGGGCTATCGCTGCCCCCGACAAGCTTCAGTTCGCCCCCGCATTGCCCAAGACACGGTCGGGCAAAATCATGAGACGTATCCTCCGGAAGATCGCAGAGGGAGCGACTGACCAGATCGGTGACACATCAACCCTGGCTGATCCCTCGGTCGTCGAGGCGCTGGTCAAGGGCGCAAGCGACGCCTGATGGGAATGGGCAAAAGAAACTGAGAGATGGGCCCGGCGCGGCTCTATCGCTGCGCCGGGCTTTACTGCAAAAGAAAAAGGGAATGTGACCATGTGCCCTGAAAATAATGAGACTGTGAATCCTGTTAAGAACCTGGGATGGCGTGTGGTATTCGCGGGTCTTGGGATCAACCTGGCCCTCGGCGTGCTCTACAGCTGGAGCGTAGTGAAGGTTGCAATACAGGAACGAAACTGGGGATGGACTGATTTCCAGCGGAGCCTGCCGTACTCGGTAGCGTGCCTGGTCTTTGCCTTGATAATGGTCCCTGCAGGTCGCCTTCAGGACAAGAAGGGGCCCAGACTTGCTGCGACGATAGGAGGCGTTCTGGTCGGCATCGGCCTTCTTGTGACGGGCCTCGTTGGCAACTCCCTGACTGGTTACATTATCGGCTTTGGACTCCTGGTTGGTGCCGGGATAGGGTTTGGGTATGCCTCAGCAACTCCTCCTGCAGTAAAGTGGTTTCCGAAGGCGAAGACGGGGCTTATCGCCGGTATAGTCGTATCGGGTTTCGGCCTGGCATCTGTCTATACAGCACCTCTCTGCAAATGGCTTTCGTCGACATATGGCCTTGGAACAATGATGATTGTTCTGGGTATAGGCTTCTTCATAGTGGTTGGTGGACTTGCACAGATCCTTTCCGCGCCACCTGCGGGTTTCGTTCCCGAGGGCGATGTCAAGGCGCCAGCGGCAACGGGTGGACCGGCTGTTGCTGACAAGGACGACTTTTTCCCCTCGGAAATGCTCAAAACCTGGCAATTCTATGCCCTGTGGTTCATGTACGCGAGCGGCGCAGGCGTTGGTCTGATGATCATTTCATCATGCATGACTATTGCCGGCGGAATGACGGCCGCAGTCATGGGCCTTGCTTTAGGCAACGGCGCGGGGCGCATCGTTGCGGGCAAACTATCAGACAGACTTGGCCGCAACCACACGTTGTTGCTGTTCTTCATCATCCAGGCACTGACAATACTCGGCTTCTGGTGGGCTGGCCGCAGCGCGGATCGGCCGGCTGTGATGCTGATTCTGTTGGCCGCTCTGGCCGGCGCCAACTACGGGTCGAACCTCTCGCTCTTCCCGTCGATAACAAAGGACTTCTATGGCTTAAAGAACTTCGGTATGAACTACGGTCTTGTCTTCACCGCGTGGGGAGTCGGTGGATTTCTGTTGAGCCAGTATGCCGGCTACGTCTTTGACCGTACTTCCAGTTATGCCTTTGCGTTCAAGACGTCGATTGTCCTGCTTGTTATTGCCGGCGCGATGACATTTCTCATTCGCCCACCTCGCCGTGCCTCCTAGATTGATTGAGGCCCCGGTGTTGGGGACGCATCACCTGGGGAATCGGGTCGTATACTGAGATGCAGCGACGAGGTGGTCCTTTAGCCTCAGTGAAGCTGGTTGCATTGAGAGATCCAGGCTGCTAACCTGCGGCCGGTGACAAATGTCCTCGAACGCTTCCAACAGCGTCTTTATTCACGGCCCTGAACTTGATGTGGGCGGATACCCGGAATCCTGCCCGTTCAATACCAGGCGTGCCGGCATGACCCGCCGCAAGGCTATGTCGATGGGTCTGCTGGGAGAGGATGCCGGAAGAGAAGTTAGCCCCGTTCGCGCCACGCGTGCGCAGCTTGAGACCTTCCATTCCCCGGAGTATCTCGATGCCATCAAGGCTGCGGAGACCGGAATTCTGCCTTTGTCTTCTTTCGAAATGGGAATTGGCACGCCTGATTGCCCTGTGTTCGCCGGAATGAGCAACTATTTTTCGTTGGCCTGCGGAGGGTCCTTGACTGCAGCGGGGCTACTTCTTGCAGGCAGCGCGCGGGTCGCATTCAATCCCTCAGGTGGGTTCCATCATGCCGGCAGGTCAAATGCAGCGGGTTTCTGCTTCCTGAACGACATTGTGCTGGCAACGCTTCTCATGACATCAGCCAGAAAGCGAGTATGCATTCTAGATATCGATGCCCATCATTCCGACGGAGTACAGGCGGCGTTCTATGATCGCCGTGATGTTATGACGATCTCACTTCATGAAAGCGGCACGACCCTATTCCCCGGCACGGGTTTTGAGAACGAAACGGGAACGGGCGAGGGCACGGGGTTCTCTGTCAATGTCCCGTTGCCGGCGGGAACGTATGACGAGGCCTACCTGCTGGCTTTCAACGACCTGGTCCGACCCCTGATCGCCGCCTACTCCCCCGACGTCCTCATTATGCAGCTGGGAATGGACAGTCTTGCCGGGGACCCGCTCGCGCACTTGCGTCTCACAAACAATGTCTATGCAGATATCATCGAATATGTGATGACACTTAAGACTCCCATACTGGCTACTGGTGGCGGGGGCTATCATGTCGAGAACACAGTCCGTGGCTGGACCATGGTATGGAGCATCCTGTGTGGAAGTGCAAAGGATTCTCGGGAGGTGGGCATGGGAGGGGTTATGCTGGAAAACACCGATTGGGCCGGCGGTCTTCGGGACAGGACGCTGCCGGTGGACGAGCGGGAACGGAATGCGATCATGATGGAAACGAAGTCTGTTATTGCGCGCGTTCGTTCCTCGATTTTCCCCTATCACTGTCTCTGATGCGGCTGGCCCAGTATTCAGGTGTCGGAAACACTTCAGGTCCGAAGCGGGATCATGATACCGTATCCGCGTCAATCGTCTTGATGAAATATCCCACTATGTCGCGGCGCCCGATAATGCCACAGAGTCTTCCGGCTGCATCGATAACCGGCATGTAACGAAGCCCTCTCGTAGGAAGATCTTCAAATGCCGGAATGCCATCGACGCTCCTCTGGTTCATGACGCACTGAGCCAGGTCTGGCCGTAAATCGTCTTCACAGAAGAATGCGCGGAGGAGATCCTGAATCTTGTCGTCCGTGACTGCGCCATACAGGATACGAGGCCCCCCGGGCTTCTGGAGTTCAACAAGGGGCTCGGCATAGCAGAGCCCGAGACAGCCGGTTTCGTCTACACGCGCGTCGATACCAAGCTCAGCCAGGGCAGTGCGTATCTACGCCAGCACTAACTCGGCACCTGCCGCCCTGCCGCATGTGCCCGTACCGATCGTGACGCGCGCCAGCTCAGGGCCCTCAACAGCCCGCCACTCCTCGACCGCCACTTTGCTGAGTTCTTTATACGTCACAAGAGTTCGTCCAGAATATCGACTACGCGATCCGGCGTCATATTGCCGAAAACCTGTCCGTTTACGACCATCACCGGTGCAAGAGCACACGCTCCCAAACAGGCTACTCCCTCCACGCTGAACTCGAAGTCATCGGTCGTTTCGCCTGGATCAATTCCCAGCTTGTCCTTCACAGCTTTGACAATCTTCGTGCCACCCCGCACATGACAAGCAGTTCCTGGCAAACCTTGATCTTATGCTTCCCTTGTCGGGTCAGGTAGAACTGGCTGTAAAACGTCACAACTCCGTAGACCGTGGTCTCGTGCAGGTTAAGAAAGCGCGCAACTGCACCCACCGCATCCCTGGGTATGTAGCCAAGAGATGCCCGTATCTCCTGGAGAACAAGAGCAACGGCTATGCAAGCGGGAAGATACTCCCGTGAACCTCTTGACAGTCAAGTTGGCTGAGTTGTAGCCTGAATCCTGCGTAGCTTATCTCCATACAGCCATTAACTCTGGTGGACTTCATGAAACTTGATGCAACGAAGATGAAAGACTGGGAAATCGCAGAAGCATCAGAAGAAAACATGAAGCCATTCGCCGATCTTGCGCGCAATCTGGGGCTGGAAGCGAGCGAACTGATCCCGATGGGAAAACGTCTCGGCAAGGTGGACTACAACCAGACCATGGCCAGGATAAAAGCCCGTCCACGGGGCAAGTACATAGACGTGACTGCCATTACACCAACCCCTTTGGGCGAGGGCAAGACCACCACAAGTATGGGCCTGGTTCAGGGACTCGGCAAGATTGGCAAGAGAGTTGTCGGCGCAATTCGCCAGCCGAGCGGGGGCCCGACGTTTAACATCAAGGGATCCGCGGCCGGCGGCGGCCTTGCACAGTGCATTCCCATGACGGAATTCTCGTTGGGACTCACAGGGGATATCGACGCAATTACGAACGCCCACAACCTGGCAATGGTCGCATTGACTGCACGCATGCAGCACGAACACAATTATGACGATGCGCGACTTGCAAAGAGCAACCTCAAGCGGCTGGATATCGATCCAGAGCGCGTCGAAATGAAGTGGATAATGGATTTCTGTGCCCAATCCCTGCGTAACATCAGAATTGGCCGCGGCGGGAAGATGGACGGGTTTGAAATGGACTCGGGTTTCGCCATAACGGTCTCAAGCGAAATCATGGCGATTCTGGCCGTGTCAAAGAACCTCAAAGACCTTCGCGAAAGAATGGGAAAGATTGTCGTGGCTTACGATAAGAAGGGGAAGGAAGTCACAACGGCGGACCTGGAAGTCGATGGCGCCATGACTGCATGGATGGTCAATGCAGTAAACCCGAACCTGTTGCAGACAATAGAAGGCCAGCCAGTCTTCGTGCATGCTGGACCGTTCGCCAATATCGCGATCGGCCAGAGCTCAATCATGGCAGACCAACTCGCGACACGGCTTGCGGACTACACTGTCACGGAAAGCGGGTTTGGAGCAGAGATCGGGTTCGAGAAGTTCTGGAACCTGAAGTGTCGCTTCTCCGGATTGGAACCGAATGCGGTAGTTCTCGTTGCCACAATTCGAGCCCTGAAAATGCATGGGGGTGGCCCCACGGTGAGGCCCGGAATTCCGTTGGACGAAACATACACGAAGGAGAACCTGGGGCTGCTCGAGAAGGGGTGCTGCAACCTGATCTCGCACATTGAGACTATCAAGAAGAGCGGAGTCATGCCGGTAGTCTGCATTAACAGCTTCTACACCGATACCAAGAACGAGATTGCTATGGTGCGGAAGGTGGCGGAGGCAAATGGCGCACTTTGTGCACTTTCTGAGCATTGGCTGAAGGGCGGGGACGGCGCCGTAGAGTTGGCGGAGGCGGTGGTCGAGGCATGCAAGGAGGAGAATAAGTTCAAGTTCCTTTACGAACTCAGCACCCCGCTGAGCAAGCGCATTGAGCTGATCACGAAGGTAGTTTATGGCGGGGATGGCGTGACATACACGGATGAAGCTAAAGAGAAACTGGATATGTATGAAGCCGATCCGCAAGCCGGCGAACTCGGCACCTGCATGGTAAAGACCCATCTGAGTCTTTCTCACGATCCGAATCTCAAAGGGGCGCCACAGGGATGGCAGCTACCTATCAGCGACATCCTGGTCTATAAGGGCGCCGGTTTTCTTGTTCCGGTTTCAGGTGCGATCAAGTTGATGCCTGGAACCTGTTCGGATCCTGCGTTCCGCCGCATCGATGTGGATGTGGATACAGCAAAGGTCAAAGGTTTGTTCTAAGGTCGGTACTCTCAGAAAGTTTATGAAGAAATGAACATCCAATATCCAGCACCCAAATCCAATGATCAGGGAAACTGCATCCTCCTTCCAGGCCGGACACCAATCTTGAAAGTTGGATATTCCAGAAGGAGGCTCATATGACTGCGAAGATTATCAGCGGCAAGGAAATCGCCGAGCAGATTCGGCGGGAGCTTAAGCAAAAGACTGATAAGTTGGTAGCCGAGGAAGGTGTTACGCCGGGCCTGGTTACGATATTGGTGGGGGAGAACCCGGCCTCTGTGAGCTACGTTACGGCAAAGCAACGCGCGGCAAAGGAGCTCGGCTTCTACTCCATACAGGACACTCAGCCGGCGAGTATCAGCGAGGATGACTTGCTTGCGCTTGTTGATAAGTACAACAAGGACGCGGCGATTCACGGCATCCTGGTTCAGCTCCCATTGCCCAAGCACATTAATGAGACACAGGTTCTCTATGCCATCGATCCCGACAAGGACGTCGACGGATTCCATCCGGTCAATGTGGGCAAGTTGATGATAGGCGAAGCTCGCTATCTGCCCTGCACGCCAGCCGGTATTCAGCAGCTCTTAATCCGGTCAGGCACGGAGACTTCCGGCGCCGAGGTGGTCGTCGTGGGCCGCAGTAATATTGTCGGCAAGCCTATTGCCAATATTCTTCTCCAGAAGAAGGATGGCGCGAATGCGACTGTTACTATATGTCACACCAGGACGAAGGATATGGCAGCACACACTCGGCGTGCCGACATCCTGATTGTTGCAGCAGGCTTTCCCAATGCGGTGACCGCGGACATGGTTAAGGAAGGAGCGGTTGTGATTGATGTCGGAGTTAACCGGGTGGGTGAAAAGCCGAGCACCAAGACCCCGGGTAAGATGGTCGCAATTCTCAAGGGCGACGTTGATTTCGATGCAGTTAAGGAAAAGGCCAGCGCTATTACACCAGTGCCTGGAGGAGTAGGACCCATGACCATCACTATGCTCATGGAGAACACATTGAAGAGCGCCAGACATGCTGCAGGGCTCGAATAGCACCTAACCCAATGGAGGAGTCTCGATGTCAAAGGACCTGAAGGCCGCTTACAAGACCATTATGGATGACCATTTCCCCGCGAAGATGTCCATCACCTTCGACGAGGGATCCGAGAAGCAGTCTTTGCTGTACGAGAAGGTCTCATGGGTTATCGACGACGTTGCCAAGGGCCTGCGTTACGGAGAGAACCCCGGGCAGGAAGCTGCGCTCTACAAACTTGTGAACGGAAACCTGAGTTTGGGCGAGGTGACATGTATTCAACCGGGACGATGGCTGGCTAGTGATGTTGAACTGCTCCAATCGGGCAAGCATCCCGGCAAGACCAATATCACGGACGCGGACAACGCTCTCAATATTCTGCGATATCTGACAGATAGGCCCTGTGCAGTCGTTGTGAAGCACAACAACCCTTGCGGGGTTGCCAGGGGTGAGACAATGGCCGAAGCCTACGACAAAGCAAATATGGCGGATCGACTTGCTGCTTTTGGAGGCGCCATCGCACTGAATGGCGAAGTGGACATGCAGACTGCGCAGTTGATCGTTAAGAACTATGCGGAAGTGGTTGTTGCACCGGCATTTGCTGACGGAGTACTGGAGTGTTTCGCGTCCAAAAAGAACCTACGGGTGATGCGCATAGAGAATATGTCACGGCTGCAGGAATACGATCAGCAGCGATTCGTGGATTTCAAGTCACTGATGGACGGTGGCATCGTAGCCCAGTGGTCCTTCTTGCCGACGACGCGTCGCCGGGAGGATCTCATCCAGGCACATGCGACATATAAGGGTAAAGAATACAAGATCGGCCGATTGCCGACAGACCGTGAGTATGACGACATGCTCTTCGGATGGATGGTCGAAGCCGGCGTAACTAGCAACTCGGTGCTGTACGTCAAAGATGGGGTAACGGTGGGCATCGGAACCGGAGAGCAGGATAGGGTGGGCGTGGCGGAGATAGCCCGGGACAAGGCTTACCGGAAGCTTGCAGACCGGATTTGCTGGAACCGGCACGGGATACCGTACAACACTCTTCAGGACCAGGCCGATAAATCCAGGATTGACGAAGAGGTCGCGGAGCAGAAGGGCGGCCTGATCGGGAGTTGCATGATATCCGACGCGTTCTTCCCGTTCCGCGACGGTGTGGAAGTCGGCATTCGTGAAGGTGTCTCGGCGGTAATTCAGCCCGGTGGCTCAGATCGGGATTTCGAGAGCATTGAGGCGTGCAACGAAGCCGATGTTGCAATGGTCTACACCGGCCAGCGCTCGTTCAAGCATTGATCTGAACACGCCAGCTTTGCGACCTGTGCTACCACAGGCGCAACGAGAAGCCCTTGGGCCGGATGTAGGTCGCACGCAGTGTTGTGCCATCCTTGTCAGTATGGGCCGCTTTTGCCGGGACGGGATATCACCATGCCATCGGTTCGGGTGAGGCCCTGGTGCTTCAGTGTGAGCAGCGCCATGTTGAGAATTGCAGGGCTGAACGCGACTGACCCTCTCAGGTCCTCCAGGCTGATACTTCCGCGAGTTTCGAGTGTCGCGAGTACCGCCCTCATAGCACCTTCTATATTCCTGCGGTTCTCCTCCGGTGGTATCGGTCTCTGTACCATTGTGCCCAGCGGCGATAATACCAGTGGGTCTTCGTCTACCACGTGGCTCTTCCAGGGCGACAGAATTCCGAGGTGCGCCTGGCCGGCTACGTGCAGAGGAGTCTCGCCACCGAGTTCAGGATCGCGTTCCATGCTGGCAGTACATGGATAGCTGTGCCACCACCGCGAAATCACCTCAAGCTCGATGTTCTCGGAGAGGCTACGGCCTTCAAGCCACCGTGCCACGCAGTATGTCGCACCACATGCGGCTGACACGCTAACCTTTGCAGACGTGATGGTTCTATCCCGTACTTCCAATGAAACGTCAGGCATGCCGATGTGAAACAATCTCCTGAATTCACCCAACACGCTGTTTGCAGGTGGCCGGAAGCTGCAAAACGGTTTAGGAAACGCGATTTCTATGCCTAGATCCTCGCATATGATGTGGGCCTGTGCACGGGCGGACTCGCTTATCCAGTCCGGAGTCTCGAGTGGCACAACCACTGCCCTCAGGCCAAACGATGGTGCCTGCTTGAGAATTTCCAGGAGAACCTGTTCATGCACAGCTATTGCCAGGAGCACGTCGTGCTCCGGGATATCAGGAGGGACATGTTCGACAGGTCGCTCAAGGAGATGCGGCATAGGCGATGGCAGCGACACTATTCCTGCAAGCTCAGTGCCTGGTTCCATCCCGTAGACCTTCCGGCACCGGATGCATTCCGATCCGCAGGCAGTGCAGAAGTCGACCCGATTCAGCAAGTTGCCTATTACTCGATCCGCAAAGAGCGTATCGAAGGTGTCGAGGTACTCGTCAGGTTGCTTCGCGACCTTGTCGCTCCTGACGCTCCGAAGAATGGCAAGTTTCAACGTTCATCCCCAGAGATGCGCACACTTCATCCGGAATACAGAATCCCTGTCGCGCTTGATACACCAATGACGATACACGCAAGCTGTTCTGCGGAGACGCTATTCGACCTCTGTTACCGAGCCTGTTTCAAACTCAGCCGATTTCAGTGCCTCAACATCGCCGACTTCCCGGTAGCGAAAGACGCCGGTAATCATGTATGTGGTGGATCGGACAGGGTAGTTAAATCTCACCTGGGCGACGGAGATGCCTTTTGATCCCGGCACCATGCTCTCAATCTTGAAATCCGATACACGATTATGATCAAGCGTCACGGGATTGGAATTGAGAGTGATCGTCTTGCCATCAAGATACACCTCAAGCAGCCCGGAATCGGGTTCGGGAACGACCTTGTCTCCGCACCCAGTCGACACATACAACAATGATAGCAACGCCGCCATCGCCATGAGCGTCCGGAATTGTTTCATGGATAATCTCCTTACTTTGCCAATAACTCGTATCAGTATCCAGGCCGGGGACAGCGCCTCGATCTATTCATTCCGCACTCACATGCCCCGAAATCAAGACTGTCACATTGTTGGCACATTGTCCACTTCGCCTGATACGATCATGCATTCTGGGTGTTCGCGCCGATCAGAACATCGTATATCTGATCGGCAGTATCACACGCGAGCACCCGCTCTCGGCCTTCTCGGCTCAGTACCTGGCTGACGGTGGACATGAACTTGAGATGGGGAGCAACCGCATTCTTGGGCGATAGAGTGATTACAAAGATCCTGGATGGTTCACCGTCGATTGAGTCAAACTCTACGCCTTCGCGCTTGATGCCTATAGCGCACACAAGCCCCGCCACCGAGTCAGACTTCCCGTGCGGGATAGCAACGCCGAACTGCATGCCGGTGGACATGCTCTGCTCCCTCGCCCAGACCGCCGACCTTGCCTCATCAAGGTTCCCGAGTTCGCTGGCCTGCTGCAGCATGCCGAGAAGCTCATCGATAATCTCGGCTTTCGACGTTCCCTCAAGCGACGGTCTAATGAGGGCAACTGAAAGGTACTTCGACAGGTCAAACCGTTCATGGATCGGCTGCCGCTTCGTGTCTTCCTCCTGCTCTCCCTGCATACGACGACCGATCGCTCTCGTATCAACAGGATGCCGCAAACCACGGATCATCGTCTCGTAATCTGCCAGCACCTCATAGACGGCTGCATTAACAAATGCTTTTTCTTCGTGCCTGCATTCAAAAGTAATCCTGGCGGCTTCGCGACTGAAGTTGATGATAGTGCTGTCCTTCCGGAACTGGTACAGCAGCTGGTCTCGATGAATGCGGTGTACAAAGAAACCTTCCTCTTCGAATTCAGGCATGAGTTGCCGCGATATCATCTCGGCGATTTCCGGAGACGGAAACTCAAAGCACAATGTCGCTTCCTTCGGGAGCGGCCGGTCCTTCCTTGTTCCGCTCATCCCGTTAGCGAACAGCAGGCCCAGCAGCTGCGGCGATCCTATCATTGTGATTATCATCATCATAATAACCACACCCAGATACTGGGTGGGAAACAAGCCGCGGGCTATGCCGACGCCTGCCATAATAAGGGCGACCTCTGCACGGGGCGCCATTCCGACACCGATTCTCAATGCGCCACGCCAGTTGAAATTGAAGAGCATGGAGGGCAATGAACATCCGATGATCTTTGCAAGAACAGCGACAACGGTGTAAGCAACACCGAATATCAGGATCTTCACAGAACCGAGCGCACGGAAGTCGACAAGCATTCCCATGACACAGAAGAACACCGGGACCAGCAGTGCGTAGACCGGTTCAAGCTTCTCGCGGACGACATAGCTGATGTCGGTCCTTGATAGAGAAAGCCCCATTACATAGGCGCCAATGATCATCGCAAGGCCCGCCTCTTCGAACAGCCCGGAGAGAATGAGAGCCAGACTCAATGCCATAATCGCAATGGACAATTTGTCCCTGAAGAGCTTGAGCAGAAGGCTGATACGCCGCGCAGCCGCGATGCCAATTGCAGTTGCAACCAGCCACACGCCGACTGCCTTACCGGCAATGGCAGCAATTGAGCCCCACCTGATTCCTTCGCCCTCGGGGCCCGATGCACCTACAATACCAAGTACTACGGCAAGAAGGATGATGCCAAGAATGTCGTCAAACACGGCACCTGCCAGAATTGTCACCCCCTCCGGCAGATCAAACTTTCGTCTCTCAGCCAGCACCCGCACCGTAATGCCCACCGAAGTGGGGGTTGAAATCACGCCAAGAATCAGACATTCAGGTGATCCGAAGCCAACGGGCAGGTTGAATAGCGTGCGAAGGAACACAACAGAAACAAGGTCACCGAGGACAAACGCCACAACCACGCCACAGAGCCCGACGACGCCACCGGCAAGCGAGTACTTAATGAACAGCCGGATATCTGTCTCGAGGCCCGCATTAAACAACAAGACTATAGCTGCAACAGAACAGATCCCGTAGAGCTCTGCGGAGATCGGGAATCCGGGCTGAAGCGGGAATAGACCGTGTGGAAAACCATAGAACGAAATGGCGCCGAGCAGGTGAGGTCCAATGATCATGCCGGCCAGGAGTTCACCGAGTACCGCCGGCATCTTCAGCCTTCTGAACAGGCTGCCGCCGATCCGGGTCATTGCGAGAATGAGTCCCAGCTGGATTACCAGGAGCATCATGCGCTCAGAAATTCCCGGATCAGCCTCCTGTCCCGCCTGCGCGCCGAGTAATGGGTATGCGCACAGAATGCACAGCAGGCCCACGATCCAGAACCTGTATCTCTTAACATTGCGGGAGATCGACTGACACACTTTGCTTTCTCCGGAGACGCTTATTGGACTTCCTTGAGTTCGATCGTGATTCGGTTGGCTTCTTCAAACTGGTCCGCTCGTCAAAGAATGGCTCGTGCAGACCGTGGTCATGGTCTTATCTCACGCGTTGCGCTTCTGCCGGAGCCGGACCTCGCCTGGCTCGGCAAGCGCAGGGAGACCATGTCACCCGGCTGCACCCCATATTGCGCTATAGATCCCTCCGCAGAGTCGCGCAATGAGACGACCGAATTGACGTCCCTGATTTCTATGATAACCGCATGGGCGATAACGCCGGGTACCTGTGGCCTGGTGACATAGAACCCCATGCCCGGCTGCACCCCGTGGATTCGTCCGATATTGATCAAGCCCGTGCTCCATTGCTCGTATACGTTGACAATCTTTCCGGATATTGCCGGTGGCGGTACCGGGCCGGCTGGAGGTGGTGTGGGTGCCGTCCCACATGATGCTGCCAATAACAGGAAAGAAAACACGACGCCAGTTGTCAGAATAATACGCATGTCATCGTCCCACGCCCGTCAGTCGATGCCGTTGATTGATCTTGCAGGTTGGATCTATGCCGAGCTGACCGATTTCATATGACGTTTCAGGCGTGTGCTGAGAATCCCCCGGACACGAGGGCATGCCCCATCCGTTCTTTTCCAAAGTCGGTTTCAGTTCTTCCCAGCTCAAGCCGGTCTCCGGATCAGTGCTGTTCTCCAGAGCATGCATATCTTTTGCCCCAGAGATCATCCTCAAGTTGTTGATGCATACATTGTCTTGTGCCGTATTGCGTGCCTTGATGAACGAAGGTATCGCAATGGCCGCAAGGAGCCCGATTATGGCCGTAACGAACATCATAACGCCAATAGCTATCAGGCATCCGGCCCAGACCGGCATTCCTGACGAGGCCGACTGTGGGCTCATGATCTGCTGGCCGCACGACGAGCAAAACCTGCCCATTGCAGACATCAGCTTGCCGCAACCCGAACACTTGACCTGACTCATTGTGCCACCTTTCCCGGCCGCCGATATGGACATGAAATCCAGCCTGCTGGTCTCGATATTCACACGCAATCATGAGAATAGCGCATCCGCAATGGAACGCAAGATCGCTCTTGCAGTACCCGGAGCTTTCTCTCCCAGGGCTCTGATGGCAGCTATTTGGGCCTACACAAAGCGGGTTGTCCCTACAGATCGACCTGTGTAGACTACCGTATTGCTCAACTGCCGTGCCCGACGGAGCCAACAGCTATGGGATGCGGGCCTCATGATATCACAGTGCGCTTGGAGAGGGGTGGTGCCATGATAGAACGATACCCCGATGACGGTCGATTACCCCCGTGCCGAGAGCTTGTCCAGCTTGTTGAATCAGGCACGGCTATGTTGCCGACCGGCGAAACCCAACCTGCAATCAGTGGCATCGGAAGGGCTAGCCAGCTTCGCTGAAAGAGTTCAGGGGTTCAGAGTTCAGGAGGCCACCGGCGCTCGGACTCCGGCAGGTGCTTCTCCAGTGATTTGTCAAGACCGTTGAGCATTCGGATGCACTCTTTGTAGCGACCACGATACGAAGCATACACCGACTCGTCAATATGCAGCTTGCAGAGCCTCTGATAGACCTCCAGATCCTCGACTTCCTTTCATGCGAGAGCACTGCTTACA
>SPBP01000175.1 GCA_004525935.1 Lentisphaerales bacterium
ACGCCAACGCCCGAAACCTGACACCCGACACCTGAAACCTTTGTGCTCACCTGTCCCCGGAACGCCCCTCCTTCTCCTCCCAGAACAGGCTGGTATGAGAGCTGATTTCTTTGCGCAGGGAAGCAATCTGGTCACCGAGCAATCCAAAATGGAAGAGAAGGACTCCAGTAAGAATCGACAGGATTGAACCACCTTCAATATGCAGTCCGAAGGCGGCGAATATATACACCTGGTAAATCACGCCCAGGAAGATCAGTGCAACCGCCGGATATCCGAACGCGCGCATCGGATCGAACAACATGCTGAGCCGGAGCGCGAGCAGCACGGTTTTCAGTCCGTCATGAACAATTCTGACCGTACTGGTTCCGATTCTCGGCTTACACTCTATGGACAGGAATGTCATTGAGCAACGGCTCTTCAGGGCATACATCAGCGAGGTAGTGGAGAACGAGAATCCGTCCGGCAGCAGGTCCAGCATTCGCATGTAAAGCTTGCGGCGCCCTCCTCTGAACCCGCAGTTAATATCGGGAATACGCTGGGCAGCCAGGAACTCGCAGATCTGCTTGAGCAGCCATTTGCCGGGTTTCCGAATGCCGGGCACGCCCGAAGCTCCCTTGCGGGAACCGAACACGAACTCGTGGTTGGCCAGCTCGGAAACGAAACGCGGAATATCCCCGGCATCATGCTGGCCATCGCCGTCGACGAAGATCACGTTTTCGGCTCTCGTCGCCAGGATGCCCGTCTTTAACGATGCTCCGTATCCCCGGTTTGAGGTATGCCGCAGAGCAGTCACCCGGTCACGGAAGGTCTCGATAATCGCTGACGAACCGTCTGACGATGCGTCATCGACGACAATGATTTCCCAGTCGCTTTGTCCGCGGAGGTTACACAGGGTGTCCAGGACGTCGCCAATGGCTTGCTTCTCGTTGAACACCGGCACGATGATTGCCAGTGAACCAGGTCTGTTGTGTTGTGTACTTGTCATGATTGAGACTCGAAAAAACTATACGCTTGCCTGGACTATTCGCAAATACAGAATTCTACAGAAGATTGCGAAGCCCGCAAAGAACCATATGCGGCGGCAGAAACCCAACATATCGGGAAGCAGGTTCATTGGCGAATGCGATTCATGCTTGCCCCTGATATGCATCACCGGAACACGCAAGTCTTGACCCAAAGCGGCCACTTCAGTACATAGAGAAAGGCCAGTGTTGATTCGCTTCGATACCAAGCTGGTGTTATTCCCTGATCGGTGGCCGATCAGGCCGGAATATGGAACAAGGAGAGTCATGAGCCGAAACTCGATAGTGCTGCTATGCTGTCTTAGCCTTCTACTGTTTAATTCCGTTAAGCCCGCGGCAGCCCAGACAGCACGCGAGCGCGTCTCGGGTGGGGCCGCATCAGGCAATCGTTCGCGCGCCGTTAAGCCCGAGGCGGCGATCGGATCAGAAGAATTGAAAGCCAGCTTCAGCAACCTCGTTGTTGAGATTGATCTGTTCCCGGTCGGCCAGAACGTCCTCGAGTTGAGACACACTCTACGTGCGCTGAAGATGGAGACATTGGCCAACAGGGACGCATCCCTTACCGGATTGCTTGAGGTCAGTGACGACAAGGGGGCCCTGTTCAATTCGGCGAAGTACACCTTCAAGATGTACGAGGGCCGCCAGATAACGGACATATTCGGGTCTCTCCTGTCCGGTCATGGCACGATGTCGAGGTCGGTCCTCTTCACGAAGGCAGGCAACTACAGATGGAAGCTGAGGCTGTTCGAGGACAAGAGAGAGCTGGCTACTTTGACTGCAGAGACCCTGATCGGTGCGGACAGTATGCCGATAAAGCGATCGGCTGAAGTGAAGATACTCGCGTTCACATTAAGAAAGAATGACCGCCTGCCTCAATACACGGTGCAGACCGTGAACACCGGCAACGCACTGCTTCTCGGCTACTACAGGATTGACACTTATGTCAACGGTGTCAGGGTGAAAACCATGTACAATGAGAATGTCAGCAACCTCTTCCCTGGCCCGCCGCCACAAAACTACGTCTTCCTGAGAACCTATGAGCCCGATAACTTTCACGCGTACCATTACAGTGGAGTGGGCATTCCGTTTCAGAAGGGCGAAAGCGTCAAGCTGGCGGTTTCGTTCATGGATGTCGAAGGCGGGATACTGGCCACGGCAGAGTCTGACGAAATACTGGCCGAATAGACAAGGAGAAGCAGCGCAAGTCGATAAGGAAGAAGTCTTTCCCATCCGAGTGCGCCTTCTGTTTCTGCGGTCTGGGCCAGAACATGGCATACAGTGTGATGAGACACCCGCTCAGGAACAGAAGGATCCTTCGTCGCCTTGTGTTTCCATTTCTCGGCCTGACCAGGATCCATCCGTGCAGGTAGGGCCCGGGATCGGGGAACGGCCTGTGTGGGGGTGTGTGAGTGACGGCTTCAGGTGTCGGGATCCATTTCTTTGTCGCAAGCTTTGTCGCGAACTTTGTCGATCAGTTACTGCTGAATAGTTCCTCATTCTTCGCTGAAGGCTACGGCCCGGCACGCGAGGACCGTTCGTCACGCTTCGCGTTCCTCACTGAGGACCCGACTTCGCCGAGGCTACGTCGGGCATGCGAGGACGAGGACGATTCCCGGTCATCCATCATCCATCCGCTATCTTCCATCTTCTGCGCGAGAAGATCAGTCGTCCCGTTGTCCTGTGGTCCAGATATCAGTGCTCCGTCCTCGATTCCACCCCCACCCCCACATACCCACAGACTCACACACAGTCAGTTTCCCGACACATCCATTATACGGACTTGAGCGTCGTTCAGCTTTGCGTGTAATATGCTTTCATGGCCATCCCGGCAGAGGCTGCGACCTGCTCCGTTGCTGTGAATCACTGGATACAGTGTGCAGTGCTGCTGACTGTCCGTATATTCGTTGCCGGCTGGTCGTGGGGCTGGACATTGCCGCCGTCTGACCGGCCTGACAGAAGCCGGTTCTGGGAATCTCTGCGAGTCGGTGCATCTGCGGCATTCTGCGGGCTGTTGATCAACCTGTTGCTGGTCATTGCGCTGGCGGAGACGAGCCAGTTCAGTCCGCGGAACGATGTTGGTTTGTTTGTCATTGTTTGCGGAGCAGGATTTGCGTTGGGGTTAGCAAATGCACGGAAGCGCGTATCTTCTCTGGTATTTCAAACTCTTCCGATCGCATTGCTGTTTCTGGTTGCTGCAGCCGCGATAATGCTGATGTCGTCCCAGGGAGAATGGATCGTCGGCGGATGGGATCCCGGCACATATGTCGATCAGGCGGTCTATGTGAGTCGAACCGGTTCCTTCAGGCCGCTTCCTGATCCTGCATTCGCGAGTCTCCGAAACGAAGAGATAAGACTGTTCACGCGGCCGGTCTTTACTTTTACAGAGGGGCTTCCGGTTTTCCCTCTGGATCCCCAGACGCGATCGTATCGGTTGTTCTTCTTCCGGCTGACTCCTGCATTCATGGCCATGCTGGAGCGTGCGGGTGGCTTGCGTGCAGTGGTACGGGCGAACATGTTTGCAGGGGTCCTGAGCGCGTTGGCCTTTGCCGGTATGATGATATCGTTATTTGAACGAAAGAGCTGGCGGACTTTTGCCGTACTCATGCTGATCGTCCAGCCGATATGGGTGTATCACCTGCACATTCCGATCTCGGAAGTGCTTCAGCTGTTCCTGGTAACGTCGGTCCTCTCACTGCTGCCGCTGAGGACCCGCGGAGAATCCGGACGCATGTGGTTTATAATGGGGCTATTCACTCTCATGCTGAATCGCATAGCGTTTCTGCCGTTCGGCTGTCTTCTTTTGCTTGTGGCATCCGGTTGCGACCTCAGCCGTTCTGATCGATCTGCAGTAGCCCGGGAAAGGGCTGCCGGGGCAGTGGCTCTTCTTGCGGGGCTGGTATTCAACATCGTTGCGTGCCATGTCGGGGTCATACGGCTGGGATCGTTCTTCTATATTTTGCTCTTGGCTTCGCTTGTCCCTGTGCTTGGAGCCGTCGTGCTCGAGGTGATTGCCGCTGAGGAACGGCGTCGACTTGCCGCCATCAGAGTTCTGCCGGCATTCGTAATCGTGGGCCTGGCTCTCTCGGTGGCCATGGTGCTTGGCGGCGCCTATCTTCTTCGCCTCTCACGGCTGTCCGAATTCGCGAGGAACATCGCATCATCCGAGCCGTACTTCGGCGGTCCGCTCGTGATCTTTGCAGTGGCGGGTTTAGTAGTGCTCGGGTTCAAGCGGGGGCAGGTGGCCAGGGAAGGATGGGGGACAATCCTATTCCTTCTGTCGGCAACGGCGGTCCTGTTTGTGGACGGAGCGATTGCCGAACTGTATCCGTGGGCCACCCGGCGCTATCTCGTCTATACGGTGCCACTTGCCGCAATACTTGCCGGAGCCGTGCTCGGTGCGCTGTGGGATACTGCCCGGATCCGGCCCATGATATCCAAGGTGTCTGCGATTGCGCTGGCCGCGCTGATATGCATTGTCGGGGGCAGGCAGAGCCTGAAAGCCTGGCAGTCCACGGAATATGACGGGCTCTCTGCGAGGCTCTCCGAGGTAGCCGAGCACATCGGGGACGGCGACCTGGTGGTTGCGGACCACTTCCTGTTTGGTGTTCCGCTCCGGTTCATACATGATCGACCGGTACTCAACGGCATGCTGCTTTGCAGGGAATTGAAAGGGCATGATCTGGAACGTGCGCTCATCGCGCTCAAGCGACTTTCTACCAGAGGCTGGCGAATCAGGTTCCTGACTTCAACACCGGCGGGCATGGACATCTTTCCCTTCATGCCGGACGGAATATCTGAAGACTGGGCATGGGAACCGTTTCCCCTAAGGGAGATTGAACACAGTGGAACCGGTGCCGGCTTCAACACACGGCCCTTTGTCAGGCAGTTCCGGCTCTACACGTGGGAACCTGTCCCGGATGTTGAACCGGCCCGCCGGCTCTGGCGCGACTCGATGGATGTTGATATTGGCACCGGCGTTGGCACACCCTATAACGATTGCGACGCCGCCTACCTGCTCTCTGGTTTTCACGATGGCGAGATCGCCGATGGCGGACGGACCGTCAGGTGGACTGACGGCAACGGGGTATTCGGCCTGTATTTCAGGAAGCCCCGGGCTGAGCTTGAGGCCGAGGTATTCTACCTGGATACAGCTATTCCCGAGACTGTGAGTCGGGTGGTGCCTTCAATGGTTCTGAACGGGCAGCCAATAGAGTGCGTAACGAGTGACGATCCTTCCGATCCCGGTGTAAGAATCACATCCGCACGGATACCGACGGGCCTTTTCCGGGATGGCCTTAACAAGCTGGGCATAGTCAGCGCATCGTGGCTGCCGTCCGAGCATCTCGGGGTTCCGGACCACCGGGCGCTGGGCATCATGATCGACAGGATTGTCATTCGGCCCGTGCAGGATTGAAGCACATCCGGCTATCCAGCATCCCGAAGTCATTCTATCGGCTCAGCTTCATAAACGCGTACTTCAGCTATCGACCACCAGTAGGTCCAGATCGATGCTGCCAGTTGTATGCGGAGATAA
>SPBP01000316.1 GCA_004525935.1 Lentisphaerales bacterium
GCGGTTTGTTCCACAGTCTTTGCTACAACGTGATGTTCATCGCGTCGATATCGACGGTGCTCTTCAATGCGAACCCGCTCCTGCGTTTCGATGGCTATTACATGCTGTCGGACTACCTCGACATTCCCAACCTGCACGCACGCTCACGGATGGAACTTACTTATGTTGTGGAACGCTACCTGTTCGGAAGAAAGGAAGCGCGCAGTATCGCCGGTTCCAGGAAGGAATCCCGCCGACTCGTGGTTTTCAGTATACTCAGCGGCTTGTATCGCCTGGTTGTATTCAGTTCGATCATACTATTCGTTGCAGACCAGCTGATGGTGATCGGTATGGTGCTGGCATTGCTCTTTGCGATTGCCTGGGTGGTTGTGCCGATCTGGCGATTTGCCCGCTATATAGCGGCGGCTCCCCAATTGTCGCGGTGCAGGGCGAGGGCTATCGGCGTTACGTGTGCGATGCTTCTCCTCTGCGTCGGCATCCTTCGTCTTGTCCCGCTCCCGAGCGCCTTTGCGGCCCCAGGTGTTCTTCAGGCCCGGCCCTGCAGACGAATTTACGTTCGCGTACCGGGACGATTGCAGGAGCTTGAGGTACAGCCAGGCACGCAAGTGCTGCCGGGTATGCTGCTGGCGCAACTCGATAGTACCGAACTCGAGCTCGAACTCAAGATGACCCGGGAACAACTCAACGAGGCCGAGGCCAGGAAACGAAAGGCGATGCATTCCAGCAAGGCCGACCTCCAGTCCATGGAGATCCTGGTTGAAGCAATAAGGCAGCGTTGCGATCGCCTTCGGGACGATCTCGAAAAGCTGACAGTAGTCTCGCAGGACAGTGGACGCTGGGTCGGGCCCGACCTCATGGAGCTTTCAGGGCGCTGGCTCGATGTCGGCACTGAACTCGGCTGGATCGTAGGGGAGGATGGTTTCGAGTTTGTCGCCGTTGTTTCGCAGGCGGAGGCATCGCGTTTGTTCAACGAGCAGATAAGGCGCGCGGAGATCAGACTTCGTGGACAGGCGGAGCACACGCTCCGGGTTGTTTCCCTTCACGTTGTTCCGATGGAACAGCAGGCACTCCCATCTTACAGTCTCGGGTGGCGGACCGGCGGGGACGTGGAGACCGATCTTACCGATCCGTCCGGCCTGACGGCACGCGAACCGTTCTTCAAGGTGATCGCGACCGTTCCAATGAGCGACCATGCTGCCGTGTTGAGACACGGTCTGGCAGGTCGAATCAGGTTCAAACTTCCACCGGAACCATTGCTTACTCGTTTGGGGCGGCGGTTGTTCCAGATGCTGCAGAAGCGGTATCGGCTGTAGAACAGGAACAGAAATAATCACGCATAAGAGGAAGCGCTGCGATCGGCATACATCATGACCCAGGTTCTTACACCCACATGCGACCGATGGATGACGGAACACCAGGACGTCGACGAACTTCCTCACGGTCTTGACGGACTGGCGCACCGGATCGTCGGGATGTTCAAGCGGCGCCCGGGTGTCTTGATCCGCCTGCTCGACGACGCCCGCCTTGTCGACGAGATGCAATCGAAATTCGATCACTGCAGTGATCGCATATTGCGAGAAAGACTTGCAGAATATCGGAGCGTGGTAAGACGCGGCGCCCGGGGCAGCGAGGAAGTTGTTTTCCCGGCACTGGCTGCGCTCCGGGAAGTCGCCCATCGCCAGCTCGGGATGCGTCCTTATGTTGTGCAGCTCGCCGGAAGCCTTGCCCTGCACCGCGGCTACCTGGCCGAGCTGGTGACCGGTGAGGGGAAGACACTGGCCGCAGGGCTAACCGCTGTGCTGGAAGGATGGAGGGCCCGGCCTTGTCACATCGTGACTGCAAACGACTACCTCGCGCAACGGGACGCGGGGTGGATGGGGCCGCTTTACCGATTCTGCGGATTAACCGTCGGATACGTGAGTGGCGAGTTCGACCAGGCGCGACGCCGGGAGGCCTACTCCCGGGACGTTGCCTACACGACCAGCAAGGAACTCGTTGCCGACTTTCTTCGCGACAGGCTGATACTCGGCAAGTTCCAGGACTACACGCGCAGGGAAGCCCTGGCAATATTTCATTCAGACATAATGAAACGGGCCCCGACAGTGCTGCGCGGCCTGCACACGGCAATCATCGATGAGGCCGACCACATCCTGATCGACGAGGCCGTAACCCCGGTGATCATATCCGGGCGTCATGAAAACGCGGTCTTCAAGCAGGCATGCTCTGACGCCGCGGAGATCGCCGGGCAGATGGAACTCAACCGGGATTTCACGGTAGACCACGGCTACAGGACGATCGAACTCAGCGAAGCGGGTGAGGACAGGATTGCGAAGATCGCCGACCGCATGCCCGGACTATGGAAGGCGCACAGGCGCGCTGCCGAACTGATCACGCAGGCGCTGGAAGCCCGGCACCTCTACGAGAACGGCAAGGAGTATGTCGTGCAGGACGACAAGATCATCATTGTCGACGAGTTCACCGGCAGACTGATGCATCAACGAACCTGGCGCGAGGGATTGCACCAGGCTGTCGAAGTTAAAGAAGGGCTTGATCAGACCGACCTGACTGAAACATCAATGAGACTGAGCTTTCAGAAGTTCTTCAGATTCTTCCGCCGCTTGTCGGGCATGTCCGGCACTGCGAGGGAAGCGGCACCGGAGTTCTGGGCAGTGTATCGTCTTCCGTTCGTCAGCATACCGACCAACCGTCCGCTGTGTCGCACGCAGCTGCCTGCAAAGATCTTCGCGAGCGAGAAAGAGAAATGGCAGGCAGTCGTTACGGAAGTTCGGACGATGCACGAGAACGGACGACCCATACTCGTGGGAGTCCGTACTGTTCGTCAGAGCGAACACCTCAGCAGACTGCTCGGGGAACAGGAAATCAAACACGCTGTTCTCAATGCAGTGCGGCATCGTGAAGAAGCTCAGATCATTGCAGGTGCCGGAGACGAGGGACAGGTTACGATTGCCACGAACATGGCGGGAAGGGGAACCGACATAGTACTTGGCCGGGGCGTCGCGAAGAAAGGCGGACTGCACGTGCTTGCCACGGAGTACCACGAGGCGGGCCGAATAGATAGACAGCTGTATGGAAGAAGCGGACGACAGGGAGACCCGGGTAGTTCCATCACGTTCGCGAGTCTCGATGACGAGTTGCTCGTGCGCTACGTGCCGCGCGCTGTTCGCATTCAGCTCGCACGTGTGTTGAGCCGTGACCCGGAGAAGGGTCAGGCGGTGTGCCGTTCTGCCTTTCGGGGAGCGCAGTGGTGGGCAACCGGTCGCGCGTCACGTCAGAGGAAGCAAATTCTGAAGGTTGATACATGGCTTGATGAATCACTGTCGTTCTCGTCCGGAGGCGGACCGTGACGAGTGTCGCGAGGCCCTGCAACCGCTTCA
>SPBP01000218.1 GCA_004525935.1 Lentisphaerales bacterium
CGCTCCTGGAAGCTGCAACAGTCCGGATCGTCGAGGACCTCGAAGAAGTTGGCGAGGATAGCCTTCACAGTGAAATCTGGCGAGTGCTCATCTGCCTTGCTCTGCTCTTCATGATCGTCGAGGCCGGATTGCTATTGTCGGCGCGAAGAACCGTTGGAAGGCGGTCGATAACAGAGGCCGGTCAGCGGGGGATAAGCCGGACGGAGCCAGCTTCATGAACACATTATTCTGGACTACTGCTATCACGTGGCGCGCGGCGCTGGCGGGGCTCATCCTTCTGATCGGTTCGCTCTGGCTTTCCATATCCACGTTTCGCCGTCATGGTGCGAGACCGTCTATTGCGCTGCTGGAAGCGCTGAGGTCTATCATTGTTGTGTTGCTTGTTCTGACATTGTTTCAGCCGGAGCTGGTCCGAGAAACGAAGGAAGTCAGAAGGCCGGCAGCAGTGGTATTGTGCGACATATCCGGAAGCATGGAAACGGTGGATGTTGTAACGAACAACGCTGCCGCGGTGTCTCGGCGCGAGTGGCTTGAGTCCAGGCGCCCGGCGCAGTTCTGGTCGTCACTCGAGGAAAGATATGACCTGTCTTTCCAGGATTTTCCTGAGGCTGTTGTCACGAATGATCCGGAAGAGCAGCCCGGCACGGACATCAACGCGGCACTCGAACGGGTAATGCTGCGGAGCGACAGGTTGCGGGCGATCATTCTCCTGACTGACGGTGACTGGAACCAGGGAAGAGCACCCATATTTACCGCGACCAGACTGGGCATGAGAAATACGCCGGTTTACGCTGTTGCCATAGGCAGCGATCGATATCTTCCCGACCTGGAACTTGAGGACGTGCACGCCCCGGCCTACGGATTGATCGACGAACATGTTTCGCTGCCGTTCGCGGTGCAGAGCCGGCTACAGCGCGACGTCAGCACGACGGTTACGATCCGGAGCTCTGCTGGTGTTGTTGCATCGAAACGTATTGTGGTTCCCGCAATGGCTCGGGTCCAGGAGGCGATATTCCTTATTCCACAAAAGGAGGGTGAATTCGAGTTCACCATGGAGCTCCCGGTCGAGTCCGACGAGGTATTGCCGGACAACAATACACGAAAATTCAGCATGTCGTTGAGACGCGAGCTTCTGAAGGTACTGATCGTGGAATCCCTGCCCAGGTGGGAATATCGATTCCTTCGCAATGCGCTTGTGCGTGATCCCGGCGTTGAAATGAAATGCCTGCTCATTCACCCGGAGATAGGCATTGGGACCGGGAGCGATTACCTGGCGGCGTTTCCGGACATCCGCGATGAGTTGTCACAGTATGACGTAGTGTTCGTGGGCGACGTGGGGATCGGCGAGGGGGAACTCACTGTGGAGCAGGCGGAACTGCTCAAGGAACTTGTTCAGCAGCAGGGAAGCGGGCTGGTGTTTCTGCCCGGCCGCCGGGGCAGGCAGGTGAGCCTTCTGTCTTCGGCGCTTTCGGACCTCATGCCGGTGACCCTGGATGAGTTGCAGGAAGGCGGGTTCGGGTTCGGCGTCGAGGCAGAGCTCGTTCTCACGAGCCGTGGGCGCGACCATCTCCTTACGCTGTTGGCGTCCGATCCTGCGGCGAACCAGGCGGTATGGAATTCACTCCCGGGCTTTAACTGGCACTCCCAGGTGATCAAGGCAAAACCGGGCGCTGACGTGCTGGCGGTTCATTCGTCGACACGAAACCAGTTTGGCAGATTGCCCTTGCTGGTCGCCGAGGATTCCGGGAACGGCAAGGTCCTGTTCATGGGAACGGACAGTGCATGGCGATGGCGAAGGGGAGTTGAGGACACGTATCACTACAGGTTCTGGGGGCAGGTTGTGCGGTGGATGGCGCATAAGCGACATTTGGCACACACGGAAGGAATCCGTTTCTTCTACAGCCCGGAGGCGCCGAAACGTGGAGACACCGTATTCCTGCACGCAACGGTGTTTGATGAAACCGGGTATCCGCTCAGGACGGGCACCGTCGACGCGCTTATCATGGATGCCACCGGCAGGGCGGATCGGATCCGGTTGAATCCGGAGCCAGGGGGTTGGGGAGTCTTTACCGGTTCGTTCGTTCCTCGTTCGGGCGGAGAATGCGAAGTCGTCATCGAGTGCCCGGGGGCGGGCAGGCGACTGGTGACTCGAATGAACGTGGAGAGTCCGAAGAAAGAAGTCACGGGTCGTCCGGCCCGGTTTGACGTTCTGAGGGAAATAGCGGCGGTGACGCGGGGCAGGTTTGGCGAGCACACAGAATTGGAGGAGATCATAGGGGATGTGGCGCTGCTGGGCGAAATGAGCCCGGTAGAAGAGCGCTTGAAACTGTGGTGTCATCCGGCGTGGGGCGCTTTAATTGTGCTGTTGCTTGGGGTATACTGGGCTGGCAGGAAAATGATGGGCTTGATCTAGAACAAGTGGTGGAATGAACACTGGACCCGACAGTATGGAAGTGAAATTGCCGGACTCGCTCACGAGCAAACTCGGCGAGTTTGAGAAGCGGCTGTGCCTGATGGAGACCGTGGGAGCGGTTTCCGGCGGGTTGTGCGGCATGCTTCTCACTTATGCTCTGATGTTTGCTTCCGACAGGTTCTGGGACACGCCCGGATGGCTTCGTATTCCATTGAGCCTGGTCGGCGGCTGCGTATTCGCGTTGTTCGCTCTCCGCTGGACGCGCCACTGGTTGTTACGGCGGCGAAATGCGCGAGACCTGGCAAAGCTGGTTCAGAAGCGATACCGGGGGATGGGCGATAGACTGCTCGGCGTGGTCGAACTCGCGGACAGCACGATCGCCTCGCCCAATGTGTCTCCGGCACTGTGCCGCGCGGCAATCAGGCAGGTCGCCGAGGAATCGAAGGAATACGATTTCAGGGCGGCAGTACCGGTGAGGGCACCGCGTGTCTATGCTGTCTCGCTGTTGATTCTCCTGGCCGTGGCGTTGATACCGTTGGCGATCTTTCCAAGGGCCGGGTGGAACACGCTTCTTCGCTGGGTTATGCCGTTTTCGCCGGTCCAGCGATTTACGTTCGTATCAATTGAAGAATTACCCGACGAACAGGTTGTGCCGCACGGTGAAGATTTCGAAGTACGCTTCAAACTGAACAAAGACACATGGCGGCCGGCACGTGCTTCATGCCGACTCGAGAATCAGCCTCGAATTCGAACGAGGCTGATTGACGGCATGGGGGTGTTCGAGGTTCCGGGTCAGACGAGCCCGGGAGTTCTTGTTGTGAGGGTCGGGGACGTCACGAAGAGGATGAAGATCATTCCCGTTCTTCGTCCCGAATTGCTCTCGATGTCTGCTGAGATCCAGCCGCCTTCCTATCTTTCGCGGACCAACGAGACGATTGCCATTCGAGCCGGGCGGTTCGAGATGCTTGACGGCAGTCATGTCAGCCTTGTCGGTGTTGCCAGCCGGTCACTTGGTCAAGTCGGATGGGATCGCGTCCAGGTCGATCCGGCGCAGGGGCCGGGGCCATCTGCCGTTGCAGAAGATGTAGACACGCTCTCTCCGCTCGCAGTGGAAGGGAATAAGTTCAGAAGCCCGTCATTCTCCGGCAGTGCACCGGCCCGATGTGTGTTTGCCTGGCGCGATATTTTCCGGATCGCCGGGGCAAAGCCATACGTATTGAACATTGAGACAAGGGTGGACGAACCTCCGTTTGTTGAATGCCGAGGTATCGGGCGCGCCGTCGCGATGCTCGAGGACGAAGTGCTTGCAATTGAAGTGAGGGCTGAAGATGACTACGGCATAAGCGAACTCTGGGTCAACTGGAGTGATGTGGGCAACAAGGAGCGTGGGCTTCCCGAGATCGACGGGACCAGTTCCCTTTCCGAAGGTGGTCCGGACACGCGGGAATTGATGAACACGTTCTCTTTTTCGCCCATAGCTCTCCGCATTCCCGAAGAAAGCATGGTCTCGCTTGCCGCATATGCTTCCGACTACATGCCTGGCAGGAAGCCGGCCATGTCGGCAGTATACCGCATTTACGTGTTGAGCAGGGCGAAGCATGCGGACCTGATCAAGAACCGCATGGAAGCATTGCAGGGGCTTGTTGAGGACCTGGCGAGGGAAGAAGAGCAGCTTCTGCAGGATAACGTCGAACTCAGTGAAATGCCCGCCAATAAGATGGACGAGATGTCGTCGGGCGCCGCGCTGAAGATGAGAGAAAAGCGCGAACGCCTCCACGCCCGGCAACTGAGTAACATCGCAGACAGGGCGCAGGAGCTTCTTCGGGAAGCGTTGCGGAATACGCGTATTTCGGAGAGCACGCTTGGCGAATGGTCGGAGATGATAAACGCGATGAGGGGTTTGTCGGCGAACGAGATGAGCCAGGCGTCAGATTCTCTGGGGTCGGCCGCATCGGACCCGGCGGAGAGGTCGGAGCAACTCGATGTGGCGATAGAGCTTGAGAAGGAGATCCTGAAGAGCCTGCGCGCTTCGGAGAGGGGCATGAACAAGTCAATCGAAAGCATGCTCGCGATGAACTTCGTTAATCGCCTGATGCTCTGCGCATCGAATGAAGGTGTAATAGGGAGCACGTTGAAGGAACTGCTGCCGAAGATCATAGGCATGCACGTCGAAGACATGCCGGCCGACGTGGCGAAGGAAACGGTTGCGCTCGGATTGACACAGGAGACGACTGGCCGGGAAGTGGAGTACATTCGTGACGACCTCTCCGGGTTCTATAACAGGACGAGGCTTGCGGGTTACGACGAGGTCCGTCGTGAGATGGACGAGTCACGCGTGGTGGAACGGATGGCAGAACTCGCCGACCGGATTGAGCGGAACATCGTGGTCGAGTCCATTACCGAGACCGTTACACTGAAGGAGGAGCTGATTGCGTGGGCGGCCAAGCTGCGCAAG
>SPBP01000476.1 GCA_004525935.1 Lentisphaerales bacterium
GCCGGTATACTTCAATCCGTCAGAGGAATTCAAGTCCATGACTGTGCTCGGAAAAGCAAACAGTGAGGGCGTGTTACAGTTCTTGGTGCCGCCCATCGTCCTGAGATTTCTGCCAACATGTCTATGTTTACTGTGCCTATACGGTTGCTGCTCTTTGCCACAGGGACCAGTGCTTGAAACGCGAATCTACAGGTTCAGCGAACGCTCTCGTGAACGATGGATCGACATTCTGAAGAGAATGGAGATCGAGGAGCCTGACGCCAATCCGTTCCAAGAATATGCGATCTGTACTTTCGCCCCGAGAAGACTAGATTCTTGGTCTTTGCAGAAGCCCTGGTCCCAACCAAGTGCCGGGTGTGTACAGCTTGCGGCTACATTCAGATTCATGCCGACACAAGCAAACTCCGACGTCTTTCAACCAACGGCGATCCTCAAGTGTCCACCTGAACCGAAGGGCAAAGATTGAGAAAGGACTGCATACAGAAACTGCCACAGGCAGCAACTCAACTACATCAACGTCCCCATATCCAGCAAGGAGGTGAGTACTCCATGAACCCGAAACTTATTCGGTGGCTAAGCAGTCCAGGCGGGAGGCAGATATGAACGAAGAGCAAACCAGCGCGACGCAGACCTCGAGCTCTAGTTGGGATCACGATGAAATACGGCGCAAGATATCAGCACTGCAGAGGAGAAGCGAATCTACGCGGATCCCAGGCTTGGAAGACTACCTGAAACAAGCAGGAGCGAGCATTCTCTACTGCCTGAGCGCTATGTTCATCCTTATCGGTGTATGGAAACTCATTGGCCCCGTGATGGCACAGAGCGAGCAGATAAGAGAACTGTTGAAATGTGTGAGCGTGCTGAATGTCTACGAACTGGCTCTTCTCGGAGTTCTGGTTCTTGTAACAAAATGGCGCAACGTGACAGATGACGCCGTGTCGTTGACTGTGCTGATTGGGCTGTTTCTGGTTGCGAGCGGCGTAGCCATCGACACGATCGCAGTTACGGGCCCAATTGTTGCAGCAGTTTTCGGATCGGTCTGCTTCGTTCTTGGGATTGCCAAGCTGGCGGTCATGCGCAAGTACGTTGGAATCCGGCTCTATGGCACGCTGTTCGCAGGCCTCGCGGTGCTGTTGTTATGGAATTTCCTAATATCGCCCATTATGGCCGCTGTGCAGGAATACAAAACAGCTGACGCTGAGTTGTTGCGACAGGTATGGCAGGCTGGCTGGATACTAATGCTTGCTGGATTTGTGCCTGTGATAGTGCATGCACTGAAGGGACAACCAGAGGAGGGTCAGGATGGCTCTCTTCTTCGCGGTTCGCTCATGCCGTGGATTCTGGTTATGGTCCTGTCGATTGCCGCGGGCTTCCACCAGTATTCGGTCGCATATTCATTTGGCGTCAGATCGAGTTTGGGAGACTACCTCCCGCTTGCGGCCGTTCTTGCGCTGGTGACAGTAGAAGTGATGCGACGGCATGGGGTTGATAGGATGTCCAGGGCCATAATCGCATTGGCCCCCCTTGTAGCCGGGCTCGTGGTCGTCGCGCAACAGCTCTACATTGAGGGGGCTTCCGTCAGCTTGGGCGTAATGGGATATCCTCCGCTGATCCTCGGGCTGATGTGTGCTTTCATCGCCTGGCGGGCGCTCAAAATCGGCGAGCGGGCATTCTTGTACGTTGCGGCTTTATACCTGGTGGGTGTAGTGCTGACATTTGGCGCAGACCCAAGCACAGGGCTCTCCTACCTGAATTGGAACGCGTCAGGCATCCTCCTGATTGTCGGCGTTGTGGCATTAGCTATCGTCCGGAAGAACATGGGCCTTGCTATCGTGAGCGTAGTCTTGCTTGCCGTCGGCTGTACTGCATCTCGAACTGCGTGCAATCTTGTACAGACGGTGGCAGAGGAGCCCTTCGATGTGTTTGCATTGATTCTGGGGGGAGGCATAACGATCTTATGCATGCTATTCGCTAAGGCGATACCCAGATTTGCCACAATGGTTGGGACGCTGTTTCTGGCAGTCTTTCTGGTGAGGCTGCAACTGTGGAATGAGCAACTTGTTCTGTCTTCAGTCATCATATCCGGCATACTTGCCGCTGGAGTCTGGTACAGGGCGAA
>SPBP01000117.1 GCA_004525935.1 Lentisphaerales bacterium
ACTGACTGCGCAGTAAGTGGGTGTGGGCATGCCAGCAGTTTGCATTGCGTCTTTGGCCCTGCACCAGAGTCCGTCAGCCGACGGACACGGTGCGGGGCACGCCGGGGAACTACGCTGGCCTGAAGGAATAGGTCGTTCGAAATCCGCAATGCAGACTGCTGGCAAGCCAACCACCAACATGCCGCAGGAGCAAACCAAGGCCAGCCGCTGACCACTGACCGGCGAACACTCGCCATTGCGCTGCGGCGCAGGCCTGTGCTATGTTCCCGAACATGAGTACACGAGTACGATTCGCGCCCAGCCCCACAGGCCAGGTCCATATCGGCAACATCCGCGCTGCCATCTTCAACTGGCTCTTCGCCAGGCACGAGGGCGGCCGATTCCTGCTCCGAATCGAGGACACCGACCGCGAACGCTCCACACCGGAAGCACTCGAAGCAGTTATGGCCGCAATGAACTGGCTCGGCCTCGAACCCGATGAGCCCCCGCTGTTCCAGTCAACCCGCACCGATGCCCACATCGCCGCGGCCGAACAACTACTGAGTAACGGACTGGCCTTCAAAGAAGACAAGGGCGGGACCGGCAAGGGCGACTGCGTTATCTTCCGCATGCCGGCGGGCACCGACTCCGAATTCGACGACATCATCAAGGGCCGGCTGACAAAGAAAGCCGAGGATATGAAGGACTTCGTAATCGTCCGGTCCGATGGCTCGCCCGTATTTCACCTGGCCAATGTCGTTGATGACATCTTCATGGGCATAACCCACGTCATCCGGGGCGATGATCATGTGGAGAATACTTTCAGGCATATCGCTCTTTACAAGGCGCTTGGCGCAGATGTTCCGCGCTATGCGCACCTGCCGATGATTGTGAACGCGCAGGGCAAGCCGTACAGTAAGCGTGACGGCGACGCATACGTCGGAGATTTCCGGCAGAAAGGTTACTATGCCGATGCACTGTTCAATTACCTGTCACTGCTTGGCTGGTCACCCGGCGATGATCGTGAACAGCTCACCAGACAGGAGCTGACCGACGCCTTCACACTCGAGCGTGTCAGGAGCAGTGCATCCCAGATGGATCTCAAGAAGCTAACTTTTCTGAACGGCCGGTACCTTGCCGACATGAGTGCCGCCGATTTCGAGACGGCCGCCTCGGCATATGCCGGATCACCCGACTGGCTTCAGGCCGGGAAGGCGGCTCGATTCTCTGAGGTCTGCCGTTTACTTCAGTCCAGGACCAAGACACTCGCCGACGTCAGGGAGTGGACGTATTTCTTTGATCGCATGCCTGCCTATGAACAGAAAGCTGTCGACAAGCTGCTGCGGAAAGAAGGTGTTGGTGTCATGCTTTCTGCGTTTGTCCAGAAACTGGGCGTAGTTGGATTTGATCATGATTCTATTGAGTCAGCCTTACGCGCCGCAGAGGCCGAAGCCGGTCTGAAAGAGGGTAAGTTGAACCAGCCCGTCCGCGTATCGATCACCGGCATTACCACTGGTGCCGGGATTTGTGAGACCATGCTGCTGCTGGGGAAGGACTCGGTTATTGCCAGGCTCACCCACGCCGCCACCAACCTGTGCGGGTAGGACAATACTTCACAGAAGCTCGCCAATAGGCTACGGCCTGACATGTGAATCGGGGCGCATGGCAGTCAGGAACTGCGCAGGGAAACCTGTTTCCCGGCTCAGCTCCTGATGCCATTGCTGGATCCCGCTTCGCGGGATCCGCGGCTCAACGGGTCAGCTCATGCTCAATGTCTGCAGAGACGGACCCACCGGCCACTGACGGTTGGACGACCAGCTCATCCGTGTATATCCGTGGTTGGTAGTTCGGCCGCTGCTTTTTCAGTTCTTGGCGTTCTTCGCGATCTTCTGTAAATTGGGTTTGTGCCTATCAACATCGGCGTTAATCGGCGTTCATCCGCCTTCGCCGCAGGCTACGGCGTGACACGTCGGCGGTTGCATTGCAGTTTGTTATGAGGAGTCGTGCGTTATGGACAATCCGGCCTCTGATTTCGTGCGCGATATCGTTGCAGCCGATACCGCTTCGGGTAAACACGAACTGATCGTTACCCACTTCACACCGGAACCGAATGGCTGTCGTCATATTGGACACGGCAAGTCGATATGTCTGAATTTCTCAATTGCCCTGGAGAACAAGGGCCGATGCCACCTCCGTTTCGATGATACCAACCCGGCCACCGAAGAGACCGAGTATGTTGAGGCGATCAAGAACGATGTGCGCTGGCTCGGATTCGATTGGGGGGAACATCTCCATTACGCTTCGGATTACTTCGAGCCCCTGTATGGTTATGCCGTCGAGTTGATTAAGCGCGACAAAGCCTACGTTTGCACACTTGATTCCGAGCAGTTCAAGGAATACCGCGGCGTGCCGACAAGACCGGGCAAGGAGAGCCCGTCCCGGAACCGGCCAATTGAAGAAAGCCTCGATCTGTTTGAACGGATGAAGAACGGCGAATTCGATGAAGGCCAGTACGTGGTTCGTGCGAAAATCGATATGAACTCGCCGAACCTGCATATGCGTGACCCTGTCCTGTACCGGATCAGGAAAATGGCACATCACAGGACCGGCGACAAATGGTGCATCTACCCGATGTACGACTTCACCCATTGTCTCAGTGATTCCATTGAAGGTATCACGCACTCAATTTGTACACTCGAATTCGAAGTGCACAGGCCGCTCTACGACTGGATACTCGATTCGCTCGAGGTATATCATCCGCAGCAAATCGAGTTCGCCCGCCTGAACCTGACCTACACCGTCATGAGTAAGCGCCGCCTTCTTGAACTCGTGCAGGGCGGACTTGTCAGTGGCTGGGACGATCCGCGCATGCCGACACTTGCCGGGTTGCGAAGACGTGGGTACACACCGTCCGCCATCCGTGAGTTCTGTGCCAGGGTCGGTGTTACCAAGGTTAACAGCCTGACCGATATTGCGTTACTGGAATTCTGTATCCGCGAGGAGCTGAACCGGACCGCACCACGCGCGATGGCTGTGCTCGAGCCGCTCAAACTGATCATCGATAATTATCCTGAGGACCAGGTGGACGAACTTGATGGCATCAATAATCCCGAGGATCCCGCGATGGGTACCCGCAAAGTGCCGTTCACGCGCGAGCTCTTCATTGAGCAGGACGACTTCCGCGCCGAGCCGCCACCGAAGTTTCATCGGCTCTCGCCCGGCCGCGAAGTGCGGCTTCGGTACGGGTACATTATCAAATGTGTTGGACACGATACGGATGAGGCCGGCCGGGTTACCGCGGTCCATTGCACGTACGACCCGGCGACCCGCGGCGGAACCGCACCTGATGGCCGGAAGATCAAGGGCACCATTCATTGGGTCAGTGCCGTACAGTCTGCTGAAGTCGAGGTGCGCCTCTATGACCGCCTTTTCACGCGCGAGAAGCTTGATGACCTCGAAGCAGGCGATGATTTCAAGAATTACCTGAACCCCGATTCGTTAAAGACCGTCAAGGCGCGAGTCGAAGCCTGGCTTATCCAGGCCGGGCAGGGGAGCCGGTACCAGTTTGAGCGGAAAGGCTACTTCTGTGTTGATCCTGTAGACTCCACCGACGGCAAACCCGTGTTCAACCAGATCGTGCCACTCCGCGATTCCTGGGCAAGACTCAACAAGCCTCAGTAAGCTGTCCCTGCAGTTCCCCGGCGTGCCCCGCACCGTGTCCGACGAAGGAGGACTCTGGTGCTGGGGCCGACCCGAAGGGAGACAACCTGGCCGGCAAAGCCCGACGAAGCCACGAAGGGCGAAGTCGGGTGCGAACGCATTGCGGATTTGGCTGCCCGTCGGCTGACGGACTCTGGTTCAGGGCCAAATCCGCAATGCAAACTGCTGGCAAGCCAACCACGAAACACCCCGGGATAAACCTCACACCACCACGTCATTCGACAGGGCAGACACGAATGAATGCAGGCGCCAGGAGGAAGGGAATGCACCGATCATCGCGATGAACCGGACATCCGAGTCCGACGTCCGTTTTCACGGTCGGTGCTCTCATATTCGAACGTGAAATGATGCCCGCATGCCTTACTTCTTGAAGATCCGGCCGCACTTCTTACACTTCTTCGTGCCGGGGATGACAGTTGTCACGATTTCGTGTCGTCCTCCTTTGGCACACTCTTGTCCTTTTGTCTTGCTCATTGACTGTTCCCTCCTTCTTAGCCCGTGTGTTCTGTAACCGGAAGCCATTCCCGGCTTTCTCACCCAAGGTCAGATGGACGCGGAGCGTCCGGCTGTACGCGATCTTGTTGGGCGCCATCTTCGGCCACTCGTCGTTTTCCTGCCGCAAGCACGATCATGCCAACCACGATGGCCGTGATTCCTGCCCACTGCACCGGCGGCACTTCCCCATTTGAAGAGAACCTGGGCAATGACCTGCATCGACCAGAAGACAAGCAGGTAAGCAGCAATGCGAAGTGTCATGTCATCCTCAAATCCTTTCTATCTCTTGCTCAACGACGCAAATGAGAGTCTGGCGCGGCTACGCGACAGTACTCTCCATTTGGCTGGTTAGACCACCTCTTTGAGTCTGCCGGATACGAGCTTGTGGAGAGAACCGGAGATGAAAGTCTGATAAGGAATTCCTTCTCTGGCAGCACGCTTCTGGATCTTTTCTAAATCACGAGACGAGATCCGTATGTTGATCCGTCTATCCTTCAGGAATGTGTTGCGCGCTGCTGTCTCCAGTTCTTTCTTCTCCTTCTGGAAGTTGCTCACACGTTTGAATTCACCGCGCTCGAAATCCTGCAGGATCTGTTGCTCCTCTGTATCCAGTCCAATCTTCTTTTTCATGATAAATACTCCCGAGTTGCCTTTCTGCTTGGAATGATAGTTTTGAGGAATCTCGTGCCCCTTGATTTAACATAGGGCACGAGATAGACATAACCCTCTACATCCAGAACCATAATGTTTTGATGTGGATAGCGATTCCTGTTTGGATGCCTGATTACCTCAATTACACAACCATTCTGAACATGGATAACGATATCCTCAAAACAGACGCCGCGAGCCTTCTCTAAGGATTCGCTCTTCTCATCGTTCCAGTCAAACTCACTCATTAATCACACGGTATCAAGATGTGTGCCTATTGTCAACAGGCAATACTGGTATGTGGTCTAACTTGTGAATGAGCGGCGGGCCCTTCGACAATCCTCAGGACAAGCCGGACCGTAGCGATAGCGCCCTCAATAATGCTCGGGATATGCTGGACCACGAAAGACTCATCACGGAAGGGCGCGAAGGCATTGCGGATTTGGCTGTCCGTCAGCTGACGGACAGCGAAAACGATGGGGTCAGAGTGCGTCAGCCACAGCCGCCTACGTCTCACGACTACGGCGTTCCATGAGGCGGAGCGGGTCGGGCAGTATTGGCATACGCACGACCCGCGAGAACGCCGCAGATGAGGTGATATGGCCGTGTCGGCTTGCTCACGCCTGTCCGCCTCTGGAGGAAAATCCGCAATGCAAACTGCTGGCAAGCCAACACCACCAGGCACGAAGGCGGACCCGCCCGATACCTGAACACGGGGCTTGGTAGCGTAAATCCTGTACATCGTGTGATGCTGTCAGGTAGTTTACACGCCGTGCTGCACGCAACACCGAACCAGCAACAACGAACGAAGAACAGCGGACCAGGAACCGTATGCCAACAATTGCTATAGTCGGACGTCCGAACGTCGGTAAATCCGCCATCTTTAATCGGCTGGTGGGGAGACGTATGGCCATCGTACACGAGCAGAGCGGCGTTACCCGGGACCGGCTCACAGCCGATGCCGAGTGGCAAGGGACGCGGTTCAGGGTTATTGATACCGGCGGCCTGACCGAGGTCGATACCGGCGCACCAAATGAACAGATAGCTGCCGGGATCAGGCGCCAGGTAGATATGGGCTTGAAAGAATCGGATGCGGCAATCTTTGTTGTCGATATCACCGCGGGTATCATGCCGCTGGACCATGAAGTCGCCGGACTCATCCACCGCTGGGGCGGGAACGTATGTCTGGCAGCGAATAAAGCGGACAATCCGGAACGTGACGACCTGGTAACGGAGTTCTCGGAACTGGGTTTCCCTGTCTTCCCTGTAGCCGCTCTGCATAACAGGGGATTCGATGAATTGATGCACAGGTTGCTCGGTGACTTGCCGGAAGCGGGTGAGGAAGTCGTGGTTAAACGGCCGGTTCGGGTCGCTGTCGTGGGCAGACCGAATGTCGGCAAATCGTCTTACGTGAATCGGCTGTTACGCGATGAACGTGTACTGGTTGCGGATATGCCCGGTACCACGCGGGATAGCGTGGAAATCCCGTTTTCAGTCGGAACCGGCGAGGAGGCACGCCATTATGTTCTGGTCGATACGGCTGGTATCAGGCGGCGTGGCAAAGATGAAACCGCCGTGGAACGCTACAGCGTAATGAGGGCTGAGAAGAGTATCGATCTCGCGGACATGGTGGTCGTGGTCATTGACGCAGCCGACGGCATAACTGCCTGGGACCGGCGTATAGCCAGCGGTGCCCTTACCAAGGGGCGGGCCTGCGTGATGCTCGTGAATAAGTGGGACCTGTCCAAGGTCACACAGCGCAAGTTCGCGGAGGATGCCAAAATAGCCATGGCCGGCCTGGAATTCGTGCCGATTACCTACGCCTCAGCCAAGACGGGCTATAACGTCAGAAGAAGCCTCGAAACAGTCGATCGAACCGCCGATCAGGCCCGCCAGACTTTGTCCACCGGAGTTCTTAACAGGGCGCTGGGTGCGGCTTTTGAGGCCGTTCAGCCGCCCCTGTACCGGGGTAAACGCCTGAAACTCTACTATGCTGTCCAGGCCGGACATCGTCCGATCCGGTTTGCCCTGTTCGTTAATGACCCCAAGCGGCTCGCGGCTGCATACCGTGGCTATCTCATCAATACATTGCGCAAACGGTTCGGTTTTTCCGGGGTACCAATCGAGCTCTCACTGAAACCTAGAAGTGGTCGGCGAAGCCCCGGTTCCGTAGGGGCCTGACCGGTTTCAGCCGGGTTATCTACAAGTTATGAACAACTTTGTTGACACCGGGATGGGGCGTTTCCTTACAGGTTATCAACAACCAGCATTGACTTGGACAACGCCACGCCGTAACGTGCGACGTCGGACATTAACACAGAATGCATACCGAAACCGTCAGAGTATTGAGTAATCAGGCGCAGGATGGGGATTATAGCCTGCTCGAACTGAACTCCGACCGTATAGCGGCCGAGGTGAAGCCCGGCCAGTTCATCCACCTTCGCATACCCGGCCCATTCGTGCTCCGCCGCCCATTCAGCGTGTTCAAGGCGGAACCGGGCCTGCTATCCATCCTTTACAAGCGTGTTGGCCGGGGCACCGAGGTCCTGGCTTCAACCGGGGCCGGCGCGGAACTCAGCGTGATAGGCCCGCTTGGCAACGGATTCCAGATCCCATCCGAGTTCCCCGTCTTCGTTGCGGGCGGTTTCGGGGTGGCACCCCTTTATCTCGTGGCCAAAAACTGTGCCCGGCCCGGCATCATCTTCATAGGCGGGGCTACCGCTGATGATGTGCTGTGCGTATCCGACTTCACCAAGCTCGGATGGCAGGTGGAA
>SPBP01000142.1 GCA_004525935.1 Lentisphaerales bacterium
ACCGGGCCCTGTTTGACTTGTTGGAACCGACTGCTGGGGCCAGGGGCTGGCCTCCAAAAAAGTTAGCACGTTGAAGCTGGTGCTGTTCGGGATGTAAGGATCGTGAACTTGATGGTCGTACACAAATCAATAGGCGGTCTTGTCGCGCGGGGTCCATCGACTGGACGAGACCTGGCAGGATGGCTGGTCTTCGCGCTGGTCCTGGCGCTTGTCCCGGCGGCGTTCGGCCAGTCTGAGGGGGAGTCGATGGTGGATGGCGCGCCGCTTGAAAACGCCATTGTCGGCCGCGACGTTGCGGTCCGCATACAGGGCCAGATCCAGTTTACCGAGGACGATGACGACCTGATCAATGATGATCCCGCTTATGTCCGGTTTCCTTCGCGTCTGTACTCGGCCAAGGTGCAGTTGCTCGAAACCAGCGGTTCTCAGAGCGCGGTGACCTATTCGAGGTGGGAAAACTCGATGGAACTGGACTCCGACAACATAACCTGCGACTTCCGGCTCCCTTTCGTTTCTGAAGATTTCGGGGCAGTCCCTTCGCACGTGAGTTTCCGGTACAAGAAGAAGACGGACACTCTTCCAGACGGCAGGGAAGAGACGGACTACTGGTCAATCGCCTACGACAAGACATTGCAGAGCGGCTGGTACACGTATACCCAGTACCAGTACACGCGTGACGATATCCGGCCGGCCAGCCACGAACTGTCCGAGTACCTCAGCTACAAGTATTCGGAGGATTTCCGGATCGGCATGCAGGGAAGTATATCGAAGTACATCGGGCAAGATAGCGCCGGGCCGTGGTTTGTCCGGCTCTTTCTGTCGGCCTCCATCGTGCCTGACTGGACGGCACTGCGGGCCGAGGCCCAGTACTACAATTCGGAAGCCGGCTACTCCTTCCAGCTCTACAATGCGTACCTGAGTCAGAAGCTCTCTACGGATTACCTTGTCAGGATGAGCTATCGTTACTATCTGGATGACGCAGATCTCTCATCACATGCGCTCGGCCTGAAGATCAAACATTGGTTTTCGGCCGATATGTCGGCCGACGTCGGGTACAGGTACTACATACACAGCGAGGGCGCGGATTTTGACACACTCTATGCCGGGTTCAGTGTTCTCCTGTAGATCGCTTCTCACGCTCCTGATCGTTACGGTTCTCTCCATCGGCGCAGTCGCGGGCGAGGCGCCCGAATCTTTGCGGCTCAGACACATTTTCAAGCCCGGTTCAGAAGCTGTCTATGGATTTGAGAGCGCCATGGAACAGGACAGCACTATGAAGGGGGAGAAACTGTACCACAAGATGACGCTGGATGGATCGCTCCGGGAAACTGTTGTCGGGTTTCGCGGGGATACTGCACTGGTGGGGTGGCTGGCGACGGGCAGATGGCAACTGAGGGAAGGCGCAGACACCGAAGGTGAGGCAAACGACCAGGTATGGATTGCTTCGCATCGTATCACGGACAGGGGCGAATCTCTGCGCCGCAAGTTCTCCGTGACCAATGCCCAGCACTACATAAGATACCGCGCAGTGAACCAGTTTGCAGAAGCCATGCAGGTCTTCGCGGCGTTTGCGGAGCAGGCGGTTTCGCCGGGCGATAAATGGGAAGGAGACGTTCTCCTTCCGCTGCCCGGGGCGCGACAGGTCGGGCGCGCCGTTACAACACTCATCGCGATCAACAGGAACAATGGCAGGACGGTTTGCACGCTGAAGAGTGTATTCCGTTCCGGGGGCGACAAGTCTTTCGATACCTGGCAGACAATTGCCATACTGCCGAAGATGACCGTCACCGGCGCTGCGCAGGGACTATTCGAGGCGGAGCGCGGTATATGGCTCGACATGAAAGTCGATATGAAGGCGATGATCGAGGGCCCTGATTTTGCAGGCGCAATAGACATCAGGAGTCTGCGGCGTCTGAAATCGTATCAGCAGGGGGCGGGTCCCGGTTCGCTGGCTTCTCGGAAACGGTTCGCGGAATTCGAAAATGCGCTTCGCGTCATGTGTGATGGCGACCTGGAGAAGTCAATCGAGATGCTTGAGCGTCAGGATGCCGACTCGGAAGACGAGGACTGGTCGAAGGGGCTTGAGGTAACACTGGCAATCCTGCGCGGTGTGAAACAAAATGAAGAACAGGAAGCCGGTGACAAGAAGCTGCAGGAACAACCGGCTTGGGAGCAGGGCCCCGCAGCAGAAGCTTACAGGCAGGCCGGCGCTCACGCGGCCGCCGGTGAGCTTGAAAGGGCCGCGGCCGGATACGAGCGGTTTCTGTCAATACAGGACTCAGGAGTCCCGGGGAACATGCGTATCCTTGCGCGATATCGGCTGGCGGGTATACTGGTTGAACTCGGGCGTCGCGATGATGCACTTGCCGCATACCGTGCGGTGCAGTCAATGTCGGCTGATGACGACTACTCGAAGAGACTGAAGGAGCAGGCTTTGAAGAAGGCAACGGAGCTTGAGCAGGTCGAATAGAATGATGATTACCCACAGTTCAGGCCTGTCGACACGTCCATCCAGTCCGGCACTGTTGTGCATGGCCCTCGCGCTCTCGGTAGTGACCGCGTCGGGGGAACTCAAGCTTGTACCGGGTAAGACACCGTATCGCCTCGGGCTCCGCGAGACGTCAGTCACGGCAGTCCCTGTGAGGAAGCTGGCAGCGGAGCCGAAGTACCAGAACAGAAACGTGAAATACCTCGCACTCCGGCTCGGGAAAGGCCCGAACGGATTCATTATCGGGGCCATAGATGCGGAAACTCTCTATCTTGACAGCAACAATAACGGGAATCTTGCGGACGACGATCCGATGACGTTCGTCTTGAAGTCAGGGGCCGGCGCAACGGCTGTCCTGATCCGGGAAGTCGAGGTCTCCGTCGAGTATGCCGAAGGACGACGGCATGTGCTCTCCGTAATGCTCGACATCCAGCGTTACGGCCAGGATACGTGGACCGTCCTGTATCACGTCGCCCAGCACCTCGAGGGAACCATTGCGATCGGCGAGAGGAAGGACGTGCTGGTCGGAATCTATGATGGCTCATACGGGGAAGTCGGGGCAAACGGATGCTTCACCGATTACGGCGCCGACAGGCTGCGCATTGACCTGAACGGCGATGGAGAGTTTGATCCCGGGGTCGAGGACTCACTGCTCAGCAAGGTGATATCACTCGATGGCAGGCTCTGGGAACTCGAGCTGAATGCCGCGGGAACAGGTGTCGAGACCAGACCATGCACCTTGCCATACGGTAGCGTCCGTTTCAGTTTCAACACGTCCGGGCAGATCGACACCAGGGGGCGGATTGAGCTCGTCAGCGAGGAAGGATATGCATTCACGTGTCCGGCATCGGACAATGAGATCGTCGTGCCGCAAGCAACCTACCGCCTCGCGTCGGGACAGATCGCCGTGATGGACGACAAGGCGCGCGGCTGGAGCGCCATCTTTTCCTACGCGGACCCCGTCACGCTCGGGGAAGACGGAGTGACGATCAAGGGCGGGGCACCTCTGCGCATCGAACCTGATATTGCGGAGATGCTGTCGACCGGTGACCATGTCTGCTTTGGCGTCAAGCTCACGGGTGCGGGTGGTGAAACATATGAGAACATTGCTCCCGCTGGATCACGGATGACGCCACGCGCAAGTGTCGAGGACACGGAGGGGATTGTTATTGCTGCCGGCGTAATGGAGTATGGTTGAGGCAGCGGTGCGGGGTATTCGTGGAATATCCCATCAGATCTTGTCCTGACCGAGATAGATCATGGAATCTTCAACATCGAGGTTACCCTTGATTCGGGCCCGGTCGGTGGTGCCTTGAAGGGCGACCGAAACGTGACCGTCCGCCGGTAGTTTGAAAATTGGATATTCTCCTGTTGGGTGTTGGATATTGTTTCAGGTTTTCCTTCGGATCTGCCTCTGGCGGACAGGTGTCAGGGGCCCAATCGTCCTCGTCCTCGGAAGTTCAGGCCGGTTGCAGGACGATCGTCCGGCGTTCAGAAACTCCAGGTGTCAGGTTCCATTTCTTTGTCGCAAGCTTCGTCGCGAACTTTGTCGATCAGTTACTGCTGAACAGTTCCTGGTTATTCGTTCCTCGTTCGTGGTTCCCTTCCGCTCACGCACCCACATACTCACATACCCACACACATGGCGCGTTGATGGCTCTATTCTTTCCTGAATAAACAGCGTTTTGCGAAGCAAAACATACTAGCAGGACTAGGACTTTGCTCCGACGTAGGATGGGCTAAGTCCGACGCACTGCTAGGGCTTCACATCCAGGCAAACCACCTCGCCCCATGGCGCCCTGCAGTACAGCCTGCCGTTCGCAAACGTCGGCGAGCTGGTTACCTTGCCGTTGTAACCGGCGAGATCCTTCTTGGTATCTTTGGGGCAGGCGCCGAAGACATTCATTCCGGCAATCGGGCCACCCTTGTCCGGTGAAGCCTGCCTGACGTAGAGCATGCCCGAGGTGGACATCCACACGAGTTTGTCGCCGACGCATATGATTTCGCCCTGGTCCCTGGCCAGTTGCTGATCATCTGAGCGCCAGTCCCACTTCACGTCGCCGTTCTTGAGATCCACGCACTGGAGTCCCTTGGATCCGTAGCCGTAGACGTAGCCGTCATGCACAACGTGCGAGTAAGCACCCAGCCCGATCGACCGGTTCTTCCATGAGCGCTTGAGTTCTTTTCCTTTGACCTCGAATGCAAACGCCTGCTCCTGGGCTGAGTACCAGATGCCCAGGAAGAACTTGTCGGCCTCGAAATAGGACGGCTCCGGGAAAGGACCCCAGCTGATCTTGAGATCCTCGAGCGAATGGCTCCATGCCGGAGCGCCGGTCCTGGTGTCAACGCAGTCAATGGACGCGTTAGCGACGAGCGTGACATGCGGTTTCCCGTTCACAACGCAGGGCACCGCACCCGCGTAGGCCCGGTCGACCACTTCGCGCTTGCGCCTGGTCTCGCGCTTCACGATCGGATGTGTCCACGCGATGCTCCCGTCGGTCGCGGACATCCCATACCATGCCGAGCTCTTCAGAGAGGCTGAGAGATTGGCGACAACCATACCTTCGGTAACGATGGGAGAGACGCCGTCGCCGTAGTCACCGTATGGTTTCCCGGCCTGCGCATCCTTGTTGGTGACCTTCTACCAGATTTCCGTTCCGTCCTTGAGATCAAAGCAGTACAGCTTGCCCATTATTGCGCTCACGTAGATTCGACCGCTGCTGATCGCCGGTGTGGCGACAGCGCCACGAACTGCGCCGCGCTGGCCTACACAAGTGTCTTTGTACTCAATCTTCCATTTTTGCTCGCCGGTATCAGCATCGAAGCAGTAGAGCAGTGCCTTATCGCCGTTAATCTCGTATCCGCATGTCACCGCGTTCTTGCCCGCCACTACGACCTGCGAGAACCCGTAGCCGATATCCTTCTTCTTCCACAGCACCTTCGGCGGGGACGACTTCCAGTTTGTCCTTATTTTGCCGTCCGGGTATGTACCGGAATGGTCCGGGCCCCGGAAGCACGGCGAATCCTGCGCAACAACGTTTACTGCAAGGCAAAGACAGAGCGAGATACCTATCAGTTGTTTCATTGATTCCTCCTAAAGGCTGGCTGATGATTTATGATCCTCAATTCAGTCTTCTGCAGTCAATCCAGAAATGCCATCATGTTGGGATGCGACCGGCCGTGCGCCGTGCGCGTGTTTGAGATTGTCGCTGCTCTCGAAGAAACGTCGCTTGCGGCGGTAACGACGGTAGACCTGTCTAAAGGTACCCCAACAGAAGGGGTTTTCACGTTTCAATTGCATATTCTCTAGCAGTACGTGGCGCCATTATACCCTTGTGCATGACGGAAGACTGAACGGCAGCAGTCAGAGCCTCACCGTTTGCCGCGACCATTGGTGCACAACGCACAGTTCTGGTTCACGGACCGGGTAAGTATTACGGTGTTGATCCGGGCAATGGCAATGTCCTGTGGTACTTCAACGTTTTTGATACATATCCCACGACTGATCCGATTATCTATGGCGACAAGATGTGGGTCGGCGGGTTGGGACAGGCTGGGGTAAATCTGGGCAGTGGACAGTTGCTCATGGACAACGAGCCGGGCGCTTTTCCTCTTGCGATTTGAGCCATTTTCCGCTATTGTTATTGAAGTTGCCCCCATAAAGGAGCATGGGTATGAAATCCTCAAAATCATTGGTGTTTTCTGCACTTATTGTTGTCATGCTTACCGCGATACAGGCCGGCGCTGACGACTGGCCGCAGTGGCGTGGCCCCGACCGAAACGGTATCTCATCCGAAACCGGTTGGCTCACCCAGTGGCCGCCGACACTGGTCTGGACACAGTCCGTC
>SPBP01000208.1 GCA_004525935.1 Lentisphaerales bacterium
AGGTGCGTAGCGAAGTTATGACGTTGTCGGCCAGCGAACGCGCTAGCCTGGCTCACGAACTGATCCTGAGTCTCGACGATCCCTCCGACTACGATCTGAGCGCGACGCAGGAGACTGAGATCCAGCATCGGCTCAAGATGGCACGAGAGGGCACAGCCTCGGGCCGCCCGGCGGCCGAGGTGTTCGCAGATATCAGGGCCAAGTACCCATGACCGACGTCACGATCCTACACGAAGCCGAAGTCGAGCTTTGGGAGGCCGTGGCGTACTACGAGGAGAGATCGCCGGGCCTCGGCCTCGATTTCGAGACCGAAATCGAGCGGTCTATCGAGACCATCGCCCAACACCCGGAATGCTGGCGGCTGCGTGCCGATGGCACTCGCAGATACCTCGCTCACCGGTTCCCCTACCTCGTCGTGTACGCATACGAACACGACCACATCTGGGTTCTCGCAATCGCGCACTGCAAACGCCGCCCCGAGTATTGGTGGAGCAGAAGCGGGGGAGCAGAACAAGACAATCCAGGCGATTGAAAATGGCGCGCGGACGCGCCATCTTCAACGCCTGATCGTCGCCGTTCCAGAAAGGAACCTTGACCTGCGGCAGGCTCCTTGCTACCCTGTAAGGAAGATTGAGAAAGTAAGGAGTTAAGATATGGTTACAGCGACGTTGACAAGCAAGGGTCAGATCACGATACCAAAGTCGATACGGGAATCGCTTCACCTGCACACCGGTGACCGGGTCGCGTTCCTCGTCCACGGCGATGCGGAGGCAGTACTGAAACCTGTCACGAAGTCCGTTGATGAAGTATTCGGAACACTTCGTGACAAGGCGCAGCCTCGCAGAAGTATAGAGGAGATGAATGCCGCTGTGGCTAAGCGAATGAGGGCTCGAAGGACATGATCGCGGTCGACACGAATATCATCGTTCGTTTTCTGGTTCGTGACGATGAGAAGCAAGCCGACGCTGTGCGCCGGCGGCTCAAGCAGGCGGAGAAGAACCGGGAACGATTGCTTGTTCCGTTACTTGTTATCTTGGAAACTATATGGGTTCTCGAAAGCGCTTACGACAAATCGCGTTCCGACATACTGGATTCCATTCGGGACATGCGACAGATGCCCGTGTTCGAGTTTGAGGCTGACGCTGCTGTCGAGAGCCTCCTGCGCGATGGGGAGAGGTACAAAGCGGAGCTCGCAGACATTCTCATTGCACATTCGGCACAGGCCGCTGGGTGCGACAGCGCGATAACCCTCGACAAGGGTGCAGCCAAACTCCCCTTTTTCAGCCTTCTGAAATGACTCGGCAGAACCATTGCTTCCAGGCGCCGGCTGTAAGCCGCCCCTGAAGCACACGTCCAATCCCATTCTTGCCCGGCATCGTGTTCGCCGAACACGGGCTCCGGTGCTGGGCCAATTCGTGTTAGCCCAAGTTCGACAGTTACGAGGCTTAAATCTCAGATTTCCTAGGAAAGTCTGCCACTAAGGGTCTGAGTCTCCACTACATTTTGGATTCTTTTCGGGCCGTAATTCCAGATCGGACTTGCCTATACGGAAAGCGTCTTCAACCTCCGTCAGATGAACATACCAGTGCCAGAGCTTACAAGGATCCTGCTCTCGGCAGTTGGTCCGCAGCAGGTAAGCTCCCTGCGCCGCCTCGGCCCAGCTCAGCTTGCTCTCATCTTCCTCGATACGCAGGCCCACCGCCCATCCGCCTTCTGTAATGAGTCTTTCGTGGTCCTGCAGTTCCCTGCGCCTCTGCACCTCTGCGTCTCCGCGGGAGAATCTCATCGGCTTAACGTCCAATCGAATTCCCCATTCGTGAGGATTCGTGTAGATTCGTGGAAAGCAGTCAGGTAGTTGTATTATGTAGTTGTTTGCGCCTGCCCCGGATTCAGTCGGGGTTCTTCGCGCGCTTCTGTAAGAAATTAGCACATCGCCGTTTATCGGCGTTCATCCGCCTTCGCCGCAGGCTACGGCGTGACACGTCGGCGGTTGCTTTGTTGTATTCTTAGGTAGGGAGAGATAAGCAAATGACTGAAGCCCAATCACCGGCAAAGCCGAAATACACGATCAAGCGACGCCTGATCCGAGCGGCGGTGATTATCGTTGTTGCCTACGTCTTCTTCAGCCGGGTCCTGCTCCCGCTCCGCATCAAGGGCATCAGCATGGAGCCAACGTATCACAGCGGACGCCCCAACTTCTGTTTTCGTCTCCGCTACCTGTTCTCTTCACCGGCCAGGCAGGATATTGTTTTGATCCGCTTAGCCGGCGGGCGAGTAGCATATCTGAAGCGTGTGATAGGGCTGCCGGGCGATACGGTCGAGTTCCGGGATGGCAAGTTGTTCGTTAACGACCAGGAAGTGGATGAGCCGTATACTACCGAAGAGTGTGACTGGAATATGGAGCCGGTTACAGTCAGAGCAGGAAATGTGTATGTAGTAGGTGACAACCGTGCCGTATCAATAGATGATCACGTCTTTGGCCAGACTTCCATCAAGCGCGTTATGGGGAGCCCGATATGGTAATCCGACGAAGCCATCTGATAGTTGTGCTGGTTATTGCTGTGATAGGCGGCATCTGGTTGTTTCGTCCGAGCGATGAGAAGCAGATCAAGAAACGGTTCCGCGTGCTGACTGAGGTAGTTGAGAAGAAGCCGCAGGAAAGCATGCTCACGTTGGCTGCTAAAGCGACCAAGCTATCCAGCCTGTTCACAAGTCCCTGTCAGCTCTCGACTGGGTCCAGTTTTCTGGATGGCACCTACCAGCCGACTGAGGTTGCACAGGTTATTGCCAGCCTACGCTCCCGGTTTTCTGATATGTCGTTACGCTTTACGGATATTACCATCGAGCTCACTGAGGACGATACTGCCGACGTCTTGGTGACGGCCCGGCTGACCGGTCAAGCCAGTGGTGGGGACCGTGCCGACGAATACCGCGAACTCCGCTGCATCCTCAAGAAAGTTGATGGCACCTGGCTCTTCAGTTCCTGTGAAGTAATCCGAGTCCTGGACAAACAATAGCGGTCCCTATTCTCTATTATAGGGGCTGACCCCAGAAGGGACCGGTCGATGTTGCGTAGTGTTCTGGATTGTCTCCGGTTGATGTCGTGCTGCCTCCGGGAACGACCTCCAAATCGCGCGAGCACACCACCAGATCACGGGCGCGATGACGAGGAATGCTATCAGCGCGACGTAGTCACGCCAGTCGGCACTAAGGCCAGCTTGCCCCAGGATCACTATTTCGTTATTCATCTTTCACTTGTCCTGCCGATTGTGGGCCTGAGGCACACCCTCTAATCTCCTTTTGAGGGGAGGCGCACGCGTGTGCCCGAATAGAAACGGGGTGGGGAACCGGAGAATGGAAGTCGCCACGCTCGGCCTGACCCTGTCGAGTTCTGGATATGAAGCAATCCGAGTTGCCTGAGAACTCTGGTCAGGACAACACGCTCATGGGTCGCAAAGAAGCTGTCGGCGTGTATAAGCGACAATAACCACATCTTCAGGTTCGGAAGCACCGTTTGGTTGGTCTCATCAGTGAGGGTGCCGATTCCGGAACGGACTGCTTCAGAGAACTGCTCGTCAGTATAGAGCTGAAACTCGGTGCGAAGTGCTTGAGAACGGTCTGTTCCGAATTGATCTGCCAGCCACTGCTCTTCTTGAGGCATGAATCTGCCGTCAGCAACAGCAATCCAGTATGCCAGTGCGTACAGCGCACGCTGCGTGGCTTCGTCGAAGTCTTGCGCTGTAAATGGCGTCGGACGATGCGACACGACTCTGTTGGGTTTTGCCCAGTTCCGTTCGAGAAAGGCCTGAAACATAAGGGCCGTAAGTGGAATAAGAAGGACAAGAATCGGCAATACCACGAGGAGAGGGAAAGTCAGACACGCGATGAACCATGTCTTGGCCTTGCCGGGCCTGATGCCATAGTGAATCATTGGAGTGAGCAGGAACAACGAGAACCCCAGGAGTACACCAGGTCCCCATGCCAGGCTGACCCCGCCTCCGAACCATGCGACGATCAGGATTCCATAGATAGCTAGAACAAGGACAAGAGTGATGCCTCGTAACGTCGCGTGAAATCGTGTGTCCGGCAGATCAGGAGCAGGACGCCAGCGACGCTTGCCCTCAGAGGTCTGTGTAGCTTTTTCTTCCATGGGTTGACCGTTCAGTTCATGAGCATTGGGGACATACCTTCTGTCACACCATTGTGCTGGAAACTCGACCTCCGCCCGGGAGAATAGCAATGGCACAGCCTGTTGTCGAGGGAATGGGCTTTCAGGCAGGAAACACAGGATACTAAATCCTCTGGCATTACTCCGAAATCGGAGCAAACAAGAGTGGAGTGCTCCGATGTAACCGGTCCGTAACGAGCTTGCCGGTGGAATGGGCTATCAAGTGACTCCGGTCAGGGCAGAAAGACAACATTGTCATGCGTGGTGAATAGCGATACGATACGCGTGTGAGAACTACAGCCGTGAGGGTGGTGGTTGGGCTTCTGCGTTGGCTGGGAATCATAATTCTCTGCCTGATCGTTGGACACATCATTGCGTTCTACCTGCGACTTCTTACTTCCGACGGGCTATTCACAATTAGATGTAGTCCCGCAGAGCAGTCATCTCTCAGTGACGCAGGGCTCGTCGCGCTTGTGACAATCGCTATCCTGGCGTTCATTACCTTCATTGCAGCCGTAAGAATCCCGAAGAGGGGGCTGTACCGATGTCTTGCCGCAACGATATGGCTTTTCATTACGTGGCATCTGGTGCCGTCTGTGGACAGTCCAATCTGGACTCATGATAGCGGCGGTGTCGGCGAATCTGCCGTCCTGGCCCTGGGCCGCAACATGACATTCCTGCTGCTGGTGCTCTGCGGCGTGGTTGCGCTGCTGTGTCGCAGGTACAAGTGTGACTCCAGACTTCGACGGAGAGGGTCGATTGTTGCAGTCGTTCTGC
>SPBP01000132.1 GCA_004525935.1 Lentisphaerales bacterium
CTTAGTTGATTACGCTTAATCGAACTGCTTAGTCGCTGATCTACGGGCACTTACGATCAAGAAGGGCGTTTAAGTGTAACCAAGTAAGTGTGGGACTAAGTGTACGATGAAGTGTAGACACCAACCTGTCCATTCGATGCTGGATGCGTGACGAATTGGCAAGGCATCAACATTTGAACGTTATCTACCGATTACTCTGGGGCGCGAAGAATTCAGCGACAAGGTGCCGGCGTGCTGGATGGGCAAGAACATCGGGGGTACGCTTGGTGCACCGTGGGAGTGCATCACGTGGACGCATGCTCTCGAGTATTATGAACCAGTTCCATACGGTTCCGCACCGAACGACGACCTGGATTTGCAGCTTGTCCGGCTGAAGATGCTGGAAGGACTCAGCACTGGACCATGCCGGCATCGAGATCATTGACGGGCGGGAAGTATGGTTTCATTACGGTGGCGAACCTGTCATCAGGCCCGGAGTGGGGCGTTAGGTACGGGTGACGCTTGGGGGGGAGACAGTTCCAGATCGAGTCGAGTTGGAGGCGCCGAAAGGCTGGTCGGTAACGAAGCTGCCTCACGGAAGGAACAGTGATAGAGGTCGTCATAGAGGATCTGGTGTACGGCGGGAAGGGGCTGGCTCGGATGGAAGGGAAAGTGGTGTTCGTGCCGCGCACTATTCCGGGGGAAAGGGTCAGTATAAGGCTACTGACCGAGCACAAGCGTTATTCGGAAGCCGAACTCGTTGAGGTGCTGTGCGCTGCCCCGCAGCGGATCGAACCTGCCTGTGCACTTTTTGCAGCATGTCCCGGATGTTGCTACCAGCACGTGGATTACCCCGAGGAAGTGCGTATCAAAGCGAGACAACTCGCCGACTTTATGGAGCATCGCGTTGGCGCGGCACCGGAGGTATGGTTGTCTCCTGTTCCTGCGCCAGGGCCGCTTGAATACAGGAACAAGCTGACTTTACATGCAGGCCGAGCGAAGGGGATGGTCCTGGGCTACTACGGTTTCGACAATACCCGGATCCTTGACGTCGCACGATGCCCGCTGGCGGTGCCGGCCTTGAACAGAATGCTGGCCACGCTTCGCTCAGATCATGAGTTCATTGGACGACTTTCAGGTGGCGACACAGTCACACTGCGTCATACGGTCAGTGCCGGGGCGGTGTCGTGGATAGGTTCGGCGGAGACGGGCAAAACCTTCACGGAACGCACTGCGATCGGCGAATTCGATGTTCCGATGGGTTCATTCTTTCAGATCAACATCGCTGTTGCCGACCTGATCTTCCGGCAGGTCGGGGAGATCCTTGGAGAACTTGAGCCGGACAAAGTCATAGATCCCTACTGCGGAGTTGGTGTCTTTGCAATAGTCGCAGCTCAGGCCGGGATTAGACAGGTGTTTGGGAGTGACCGGGACGGCCTTGCCATTGAGGCTGCGCGCCGCAATGCATCCAGGTTGAATGCGGGGAGCGTGCGCTTTGCCGAAAGAACGGCATTCGAATCGTTGAGGGAGCTGCTTGATGCGCAGCATTCGGATCGGGTCGCGGTGGTTCTCGATCCACCCAGGACAGGGCTTGAACCGCGAGTGGCAGACATCATCTGCGGAAGGCGACCCTCGAATGTGGTCTACGTGTCATGTGCAGCCGATACGCTGGCAAGGGACTTGGCCAAGTTCACACAATCAGGTTACAGACTGACGAAGGCAGGGATGTTCGACATGTTCCCACGAACCGCTCACTTCGAGTCGGTGTCCGTGCTCGAGTGGTCAGGCCGGTAAGGCTTTCGCCAATAGCCATCGATCCACTTAGCGTCCGGCCCAAACTGGCCTGGTTGCCAGACCTTGCCATCAACGCTGGGCCCCGCATATACCCAGTGGCCCGGGACAATGGTTCCGTCCTTTACGACGTAGGTCGGAACCCAGACAGCATCTGGTCCCGGCTTGGTTGGGCGGCCCAGCGAGCAACCGCAGAGCACGATTGAAGTCAGAGCGACTGCCGCGTACAGAGTTGCTTTCATCAAGGTCTTCATCTGTTGTGCCATGTGGATAACAGCCTTCTTTGTTGAGTACGATGTTCCGAAACTATCCTATTTGCCTTTGCGTTTCCAGACAAAAATCCAGGTTCCGTGGACTAACGCCATATTGGATGAGTTCTCGAGACCTGATGCGATATGCATCAGAGGGGTGCTTTCAACGCGAATCAGGCTTTCGTGATGTGCTTCTCGCTCGCCCGGGAAGCATTCCAAATGATGAAATATAGCCCCATTCTCCCAGTTGCAGACAGGCCCAGGGAATGCTATATTTCGGGCGAATTGGGAGGAATAGAACATGTCTGACTGGAAAGGCGAACTGTCGGGCTTCTTTGAGGAAAGCAAGAAGAACCGGGTGGAGGAAGAGCAGTCGGAAATGGCTGGGTTTCTGTCCAGGGCGGTCATTCCCGCACTGAATGATCTCAGGCTGGAACTCATGAAACACGGCAGGTCCGTCGTCGTGCGCGAATCAAGCAATTCTGCGGTCATTGTTGTGAGTCACAATGGCGAAGAAGAGATCTCCTACAGGATTCGGTCGCGCACCTTCCCAAACACAGTGCTGCCGTTCGCAGAAATCAGGTTCCGCGAAAGAAGAGGGCTCCGGCTCATAAGCGTAGAAAGCATGTTTCGCAGTGGATCCCATGACTACTCGTTGAGCGATGTGAGCAAGGAAGAAATTATCGAGGACTTCCTTGAGAACTACACGACCCGTGTACGTCCGGAAGTATGACCTTCCTTGAATCCTTGCCTGCTACTCACTTGATCGTGACAACCCTGTAGGATGAACTGCCCGTCCGCAGTTTCTCAAGTGCCCTGATCTGTCCGAACGGATCTTTTGCGTGAAGTTTCTCGAACAGGTGCGCTCCTTTTCCGAGCGAGAAGGGCGGGGTAATAGAGCCGGGGATCAGGTTCTTCGTCTTGACCGAGCGTAGAGAGGCATCCTCCACAGCGACTATGTCCTGTCCCGCAAAGATACCGATATCAGGAACAAGACTGGGCGTTGTAATGCCCCAGCAATCGCAGAAGAGAGTTATGTTGGTCAGGATGTTTATATGCGTAACGTGTTCGGGCTTGAATGAATCGATGACCGCCTTTGCCGTGCGGGCGAGGCCCTCCTGCATTAGATCCGAATCACTCTTCTCTATCCTGATTGCTCCGGTTGGGCAGATGAGCATGCAGTGAAGGCACATCTTGCAGTTGTGCCAGAAGATCTGGAATTCTCCGCGATCATTAAATGAAGCCGCATTCATTGCGCATTCCTTTACGCATTTCCTGCACAGTGTACAGGTGTTCCGGCTCCATGTCAGAGTGCCTTCAAGCGAATGAATCTTTCCTCGAGTCTTGGTGGGGACACAACCCATTCCCAGGTTCTTACATGCCCCGCCGAATCCGGCATCCCCGTGGGCCTTGACATGGGAGAAGTTGACAAGTATGTCCGCATCAAGGATCGGCCGGCTGAGGAGCACGCTCTTCATTGGTTTCCAGCCTGTATTCTTTCTGCACACATCCTTTCCGTCTTTGCCGAACGCCTGGACAATAGGTGCCCCGAGTGTTTCCGCGGTATAACCGCGCCTGTCTGCATCCTGGATATAGCCCTCAGTGACAAATACTTTGCGTGCTCGCGCTGCTTTCAGGTGTTCGACGAGAAGCCTGACGAACAGCGGATGGATGGTCGTGTATCCGAGCCCGCCACCGAGATGCATTTTGATAGCCACTGTCTTTCCATTAACGCGCTCTTTAAGCTCAAGCGAGTCCAGTAGCTTCTGAAACCGCGCAGGAAGCGTCTGGTCCCGGTCCATCCGGCCCGGTTTTGCCGATGCAAAGAACACAATGGATTTACGTCTTGCCGTTATGGTATGGATCCCTTTCGCATTTTGAGGTTAGCAGCCGTACCCGGGGCATTCATCTCAGTGTACCGGATAATATCGTTCATAATCGTAACAGCTTCCACAGGATACTTGCCTACAGCAGTTTCGGCCGACAGCATCACGCAGTCAGTTCCGTCCAGTACCGCGTTGGCAATATCTGTTGCCTCGGCCCTGGTAGGTCTCGAATACTCGACCATGTGCTCAAGCATCTGCGTCGCTGTAATGACCATTGTGCCGCATGCATTACACTTTCTGATGATCTCTTTCTGAATGAGAGGGACCTCGTAAATGGGCACTGAGACGCCAAGGTCACCCCGCGCCACCATAACGGCGTCGGATACGTTCAGTATTGAGTCCAGATTTACAATTCCATCGCGCGATTCGATCTTGGCTACTACCCGGCAGGCAGGAAGGCGGTCCGACAGGCGTCTTCTGATTTCGAGAATGTCGTTGGCATTTCGTACGAATGATTGCGCGACGTAGTCGAACTTCTGCTCGATCGCGAACTCAAGGTCGCGCAGGTCCTGCTCGCTTATGGGGGGGAACTTGAGGTCTGCTCCAGGCACGTTGATCGCTTTTCTTTGCTGTAGCAGACCACCAACCACGACTCGTGCAGTGAGAACATCTGTTGAGATGCTCTTTATCCTGAGCGTCATATTGCCGTCATCCAGGTACATGTATTCGGCTGTGCCGAGGTCCGCAAATGAACCGGGGTAGTCAAACGGGAGTTCGCCGGCCTTCGCTGAACCCTCCCTGGCGAGTCGAACGATTCGGTTCTTTTCCAGTAGGACCGGCTTATTGGATGGAAAGCTGGAGAATCGGATGCGAGGTCCTTCGAGGTCTGCCAGGAGTCGGACATGCCGGCGATACTTGCGGTTTATAGCACGGACTCGTTTGATATGTGCGAGCCGTGCCGTCCTGTTGCCGTGCGAGAAATTGATGCGCGCGATGTCCATACCCGCCAGCACCATGGCTCGGAGAACGCTCTCGGACGAACTCGCGGGGCCAAGTGTGCAGATGATCTTCGTGCGGGGCACATACCGTGTTCTTCTGGAGACTCGTCGGTTCATAGCGATAGTGTCCTGAATTGGAGAGACTTAGTGATAGTGTAGGGACAAAGCCGGGATAGTCAAATCAGCTTTTTGAGAACGATTTGCCGAGTGGCAAAGCTCATGGTATTGTCTCCCACGATGGAAGGGGGCGGGAAGCATGACTCAATCCGTTCGAGTGAAGAACATGCAGGCACCATTGATTCTGGCATCCGCTTCAGCCCGACGACACGCAATTCTTGAATCCCTCGGGGTGGCGTGCGAAATCATTGTTCCGGTCGTTGAGGAAAAGGAATATCTGGAGGACCCAACTCGAACGGCCGTTGAGAATTGCCTGCGCAAGAACGAATGGGGCCGCAGTAGAAAGCCCGGTTGCTTCGTCCTTGCGGCGGATACGGTCATTGACCTCGACGGGCGAGTGATATCCAAACCACGTTCGCTTGAGGAAGCGCGTCATTTCTTTCGCATGTTTTCCGGCAGGTCGCACCAGGTCGTGACGGCCGTGGCGTTCAGCCGACCGCAATTGGCCCCGGAGACGAGGGTCGGCCGATCGACAGTGCTGTTCAAAGTCGTTGCCGAGGACGTCCTGGACCAATACTTCAAGCTCGTCGATCCGTTGGACAAGGCAGGCGGGTATGACATTAACGACCATGGTGAACTGATAATCGAATCGCTTGTCGGCTCGCGCACGAACGTCATGGGGCTTCCAGCGGAAATAATTATGGAATGGATTGCACCCGCGGAGAAGGGCAATGGCTGCTTGTGGGGGCAGACGTGAAAGACAAGCCGATAAGACTTCAGAAATACCTCGCAGAGCGAGGAATTGGATCGAGACGAAACTGTGAGCAGTTCATTGCGGAAGGGCTGGTTCAGGTTGATGGCGTGATGGTTTCGGAGCCGGGGACAGTAGTTGTTCCCGGGAGATCACGCGTGATGTTTCGGGACCGGCTCGTGCCTGTGTCTGCCGAACCTGTGCGTACAGTAATTCTTTACAAGCCTCGCGGATACGAGTGCACCAAATCGGGCAGTGCCCGACGAACTGTCTATGATCTTGTGCGGGATATTCCCGAGTCCGTCATGTCGGCTGGCCGGCTTGACAAGAGCAGCGAGGGGCTGCTCGTCATGACGAACGACGGTCAGCTTGCTTACGAGCTGACGCACCCCAGCTTTGAGCATGAGAAGGAATACAGGGTCACGGTCAGCGGGAATGTGGATGCACAGGCGCTTGCCTGTCTGAAGGAGTCGGTGATGATCGACGGACGGAGGACCGTTCCGGCAGAGGTGATGTTCGAGTCCAGCGGCTCGAAAGAGGGTCGGACGATCCTGAGGTTTGTCCTGAGAGAGGGCAGGAACCGTCAGATTCGCCGAATATGCGAGGGCGCCGGCATAAGGATTCACATACTGGTGAGGACCAGAATTGGGCCGGTTTCCCTCCGCCGGTTGAAGGTTGGCGAATGGCGCGAGCTGAGCGAGGATGAAGTGCGTTCTCTCAGACATTCTCCGGTGGCGACCTCGAAAGACAGGGGGAAGATCGGCTAGAGCAGTTTCAATAATCCTGTAGCCGTTTTGGCTACTGCATTGCGCATGGCCAGCGTCACGCTGCATCGAAATAGCGCCGCTATTCCTGCTTCGCGTTCCTTGGCCACGCACAATTCGCTACGCCCCTCCGGCTACAGTATTCTTTCAACC
>SPBP01000428.1 GCA_004525935.1 Lentisphaerales bacterium
CAGCCAGCGGGCCTATCCAGTCGCTGCCCATGCCGCCGAAGATCACGTTATCACCCTCGGCCGCCTCGATGGTGTCATTCCCGCCCGTTGCTTCCAGGAGATCGGTAGTCCGGACTTCCACAAGGACGCCGTCGGTATATACTGCCTCTCCGTTGTCCCCCAGTATCACATCATCGCCACTGCCGGTCGTAATGTCGTCCGCGGCAAAACCGCCGAACACCAGGTTCTCGCCCTCGCCACCTTCGATGATATCGACGCCGCCCTGGTCTATATCGACACTGAACACGATGCCAAGCTCACGGATAACGCCGTCCGTCAAATCGCCGGGGCCGCCCCCACCGAGGATCGTAACAACTGTGGTTCCGTCGAGGTAATGCACACGACCCAGGTCTCCAAAGATGATGTCGTTGCCGCTTCCGCCGGTGATTGTGTCCAGGGCTCCCAATCCGCCAAAGATTATGACCGGTAGCGAGGATGTCGAGGCATCGACAATGTCGTCGCCATCCTCCGTGTTCAGAACAAAGAACCCGTCAGTTACGGAATCAAGGTCTATCGTAACATCGTCCACGTCGTCACCCGTGTTAAGGGTGGTTATGGTCCTGAGCCCACTGCGCGCGTGCGTGCTGTCCACAAGGATCGTATCGGCACCGTTCCCGCTCCATATCGTGATACCGTCGGCGAAATTGCCGTCGGGATCGGCATCGGTAACATAAGTGATATCCGCAGGAGACAGGCCGGTGACGGCCACGTTTGTTACGACGACAGCCACGTCCCCTGCGATGGCATCCGCATCGCTGATCATGAGCAGGTGCCGGCCGGCCCCGGCATCGATATTGAGTGTGCCGGCAATGTTGTCGACGTGGCCAGGCAGGTAGTCGATAACCGGCGCGGTTGCCGTCGTAACTGCGGCGTCGGACGACACATAGAATCTGTCGTTACCGTCATGGCCGGCCAGATTCGTTACGGCCGTGGTCCCCTGCACATTGAAGACGTCCGCCCCGGATCCCAGGTCTATGTTGAGTGTTTCGATGCCGTAGTAGTTTACGCCGTTGATCCTGGTGTCCGTCACCGCGGTCCCGCCGAGTGCCTCGTAACCGGCCGGCGTCAGGTCCAGTGTCTGTATGAACGTTTCACCGCGGGCTCCCTGGAAAACTATGAAGAACACGCCGTCGTATTCCTCAACTGACACGTTCCTGGTGTGCGGCAGGTCCGGATTATCGTTGTTCGGATCAAGAATCGCAGTCAGTGCCGCAAACAGGTCTTCCGGGGTTGCATCATATGCGATGGGATCGGTCCAGTACGTGGTTACGCCGTCGATATTGAGCTCAAGTGCGAAATACCCCGCATCAGCATCGACGGTCAATGTCTCTACGTTATTGACTGTCGGAAGAACTGCTCCGTCCCGGACCGTATAGGTCCGTACCTCGACGGATGCGTCGATGTCGGGGACAAGGTTCGTATCGTCATATGTCTCGCCCCACGCCAGTTCGTCAATATTCTGACCGGCCAGTGCACCGCCAAACCATATGGTATACATGACACTGCCGTCCTGCCGTTCTTCGACCACGCGGATTCCAGTGGACCCGAAGAAGGTGTTCAGCTCCGTTTCCAGCTCAACCCCGGTAAGATCGAAGTCCAGGCCTTCGAGTGTACCAAGCGCGCCGGCATCGAGGCTGTACGTGCCGGAATTGGCCTGGATGACCAGCACCTGTGTCTCGGCAACGGAAGGCATGTCGAGGCCGGTCAACGTGGTCTGATCGAGCGTACCGGTGTTGTCCTCCGCGTCACGGGTATCATCGATATTAAGCGTATCGTTGCCGTCGCCACCTACAACGGTAAGCAGCCCCGCGATCTCGTTCACAACCTGCTGCTCACCACTGACACTGACAGTGTCCGTTCCAACCCCGGTATCAATGAACGTATGCCCGAGAACCGTTTGCACATCGATGATGTCGTTTCCGGCACCCGTATCCAGAACCGTTGTTCCTGCGTGGGTTGCTTCGATTGTGAAGGTATCTGCGCCGGAACCCAGCTGGATGTTGATCTCTTCGAGATTCAAGTATGTGATTCCGCCGTTGAGGAACTGGCCGCCGATAACCGTCTCCGTTCCCATGCCAAGCCCGTAGATCCTGTTATCGGTCAGCGTTCCGATATCGTCCGAAGGACTGTCGCCGTTCTTGACGTACAGCGTATCGACCTGGAACAACTCGTTTACCCTGACATTCGGATTGATCGGCGCATAGAAGTACGAATCGCCCGGCCCCGGAACCAGTTGCGTACCCGTATCGGGATCAAAGGGCCAGTCGGTAGTGAATGTCACTGTCGTGCCGGATACGCTGTCGACTTCCATTACGACACCCCGGGCATCCCCGGAGAGAATGGTCAACTCGTACAGGTGCTCGTTCATCCTCGGGTCGAAGCCCGGCTGATCCGGACCCAGTATCTTGTCC
>SPBP01000256.1 GCA_004525935.1 Lentisphaerales bacterium
ACCCCACAGAGCTTTCGTAAACTTGTTTGACTCATCTACTCAAAGAAACGTAGCTTAAGGAGCTTAAAGGCCTGCTTGACTAGCCCCAGTACTGATGTGAATCGGTGACGGAGAAAGTGTGAAGCGAAAGATCATAAAGTCGGCAGCCCGGATTCTGGGTACGGTAGTCATTATCGTATTCGCGGTATGGATTGCCCTGGCCCAACCGTCATGCAGGAGTAACGACGCATCATCGGCTACCGTGAGTCCCTCGGAATTGCGGCAGCATGTGGAGACGTTGTCACAGCGTTTCTATCCACGGCACTGGAGGAACAGGGAGAATCTCGGAAAATGCGCCGACTATATCGCTGAGCAGTTTGAAGAGGCGGGCGCAGTTGTTGAGTTTCAGCCTTTTACGGTCGATGGCAGAGAATATCGCAATGTCATCGGGAGATTCGGCGTCGGCCTGCGACCTCGTATCGTGGTGGGCGCGCATTATGACACCTGCGGCCCACAGCCGGGCGCAGACGATAACGCCAGCGGAATCGCGGTGCTCATCGAGTTGGCAGAGCTGCTGGGCAACATTTCCCCGACGAGCGCGATTGATGTTGTGGCCTACACACTTGAGGAACCACCGTTCTTTCGAAGCGAACAGATGGGTAGCGCGATACACGCAAAAAGCATCGCTGACGACAAGACGATGTATAGAGGCGTCATCGTGCTGGAGATGGTCGGCTACTTCAAAGACGATTGGGGTTCGCAGAACCACCCTAACTTACTGCTCCGCCTGATGTATCCAAGCCGGGGCAATTTCATCGGCGTCGTCAGCCGATGGGATCAGGGCGACTGGGTCAAGGCGGTGAAAGGAGGCATGAAGGGAACTACGGAGCTTCCCGTCTATTCCATGCGGGGGCCGACTGTTGTTCCGGGAATCGACTTCTCGGATCACCAGAACTACTGGAAGTACGGGTTCAAAGCCCTGATGGTGACCGACACGGCGTTCTATCGGAACGAAGCATATCACTCGCCGCGCGACACTTCGGACAGATTGGACTACGACCGCATGGCACAGGTTACTGTGGCTGTGTTCGGAGCAATCAAGTAAAGTCCTTCCAGGGTATCCCGCGGCCCAGGATGTGCATGCTGATCTCTTTGTGTTGCCCAGCGGACGCCCGCGTCGTATGCTTTCTATAGATAGAACTATGAGTCACGCCTGAAAGGAGGCAGGACGACATGAATGGAACTCGGAATCTGGCACTTTGCATCACCATCATTGCACTTGGCGCAGGCTGTGCATCGACAACGCAGTTCGCACCGTTTCCTGACCAGTCGAAACGTATCGAAGACCCCGACAAGGCACGAATCTACGTGGTGCGCTCAACTAGCTTTGGTGGTGCGGTCACAATGAAAGTCAGCGATGGCGAAACGGTCATCGGCAAGACCGGGGCGAGGGGATACCTCTGTTGGGAGAGAGACCCGGGAAATATGGAGGTCATCGGTAAGGCGGAGAACACTGCGCGCTTGGCCATGCCGGTTGAGAAAGATACGGTTTATTACATACAACAGCACGTGCACATGGGAGCTCTTCTTGCCCGCAACTCGTTGAGTCAACTCACGGAAAGTGAGGGGAAAGAGCAGCTCGAGAAATGCAAGCCCCCAAAAGCTGGAGAATGAGAATTGCAGCCGCCATTGGTATCCTGATCACGGGACTCGCTGTCGCGTGTGGCGTGGGTTCAGCGGCGTGTCTCTTGACGGCCATTCCCCTTGCCGGATGGATCATAGTCTTGTCCCGCGCCTGATGGCCAACAAAACACCCGGACCGTAGCATCGGAGCCGCTTCCGATATGAGAAGACATATATCCTGGACCACTCGCACTGCTGATGGTGTAAAACGTGAAGTGCGCGTGAACGTCGACGCACATCGAGCGAAGTGGCAGTTCAAACGCGCCGACGAAGAGAAGTGGAACTATGACTGCCCGCCGACTACCGAAGAATGGGATATGCTTGAAGAAATCCTTTCCCGGCGCGGCCAGCGAGGACGACAGATCAATGTGCAGGAGAATGTTCGCAAGCTGCGGGCACGGCACGGGGTCTGATGCACGAAGTCTTGGGGCCCCCATCCCGTGCGCGTCTTGAGTTGCGGGGCACGTACGACGTTGAACAAAGGCAGACATGAGTATCGTCGAGAAGAACATATCGGTGAGCCTGGCTCATGAACACTTAGCCGACACGCCCGAATATTCGACGCCTGATGGCTACGCGATTCGCGCATATTGCCCCGGCGACGAACATCTGTGGCTCGAGATAGAGTCCGCTGCGGAACGGTACATCACGATAACGGCTGAGCTCTTCCTTAATGAGTTCGGGGATGACCCGCGCGTGCTGGCGGAGCGACAGTTGTTCCTGATCGATCCACAGGGCAAAGCAATTGGTACTGCGACGGCCTGGTTCGACGATGACTACCATGGGCAACGATACGGCAGGATACACTGGGTTGCTATCCATCCCAGCTACCAGGGGCGAGGACTGTCAAAGCCATTGCTGAGCGCAGCATGCAGCCGGCTCCGGGCGCTGGGTCACGACAGGGCGTACCTGGTGACTGCCACCGGAAGGATCAGTGCGATCAACCTGTACTTGCACTTCGGCTTTACTCCCGAGATTCGCGGGGCGGAGGATGCCTCCGTCTGGGCTGAGATGAAAGGACATCTCAAGGGACTGGCAGACTATAAGTAGAAGGACATGCCGAACCACACCTGGCCAACAGTCGAATCGCGCGCTCCAAATGAAATCTGCTGCTGGCGGGTGCATGTGCGCGGCATGCCAGGTGTCAGCGGTAGTAACGGACTTCGTAGTGCAGCACAAAGGGCAGAGCGCCAGGCATGAGTGATGAAGCGGCATTGGAGAAACGGCGGGCGAGGGGGTTGCGACGAGCGGTCCTGGCGCAGCTGTTTGGCATACTTGGCATGGATTCGTTCAATAACGGAATCATGTTGCTCTACATGACGGTACTGGGAGTCAATCCGGTCCGCATCTTGACTTACCTGGCTATTCCTAACGCGTTGTCGACGGTCTTCCGTCTGCCGATCGCCTACCTGGCGGACCGGTACGGCAAGAAGCGCTTGGGTCTCATAGGACTCTTTCTTGTAACGCTGGGCTATTCGGCTGTTCCGTTCGCCGGTTCATTTTCCTTGCGGACAGCAGAGGCGCTGCTGGTTTCTGGTTTCACTGTGTTGGCAGTCGGCAAGATGCTGTTCGCTTGCGGCTGGTTTGCCATGCTTTCCCCGCTGGTCCCCGAAGATCGGCGGGGCCGCATCTTCGCTTCTATGCGCTTTCTGTTTCAAACGGCCAACATCGCCGTGGCCGGTATCTGCGTCTACGCACTGTCGGAGAATGCGCCGGTCTCCCGGTTCCAGGTGATCACCGGAGTGCTGGCCTTTGGCTTCCTGATGCGCGCAATTCTCTACAACGGTGTGCCGGAACTGGAGCGACAGCGCACTCGCGCGGGGTCGTTTTCTCAGACATTGGGGAAACTCGTGCGGCTCAAGGGATACGCAGGTTTCTGCGCCTATATCTTTCTTCTTACATTGTTCACCGCCGGATGTGGGAGCCTGTTTGCATTGGTAGAGAAGAACACCCTCGCGCTCAGCAGCGGGTGGGTGGTGTTGCTGGCCAATATCGGCATGGTCGGCGGGATGTTCGGCCTCTTCCTTGGCGGGAGAGCAATCGATCGTTGGGGCACGAAGTATGTGTTCTTAGTCTGCCATTTCGGCTTCGGCGCAAGTATTCTCGGATTTCTCATGCGCGGTGTAATGCCGTTTCCGTTGCTGGCGGCGTTGGGAGGTGTGCATTTCTTTCTGGGCGCCGTTGCGGCTGCATCAGGCCTGGCGATCATCAGTGAGATGCTGGCTCTGATTCCCAGGGAGAACAAGGCGCTTTCGACTTCTCTTGGCACTTCGATGATTCTGGCGGGGTCAGCACTCTCAGGCTTAACATCCGCGGCAATTCTGAAAGCCGATATAGTCAGAGAGAGCTGGACCTTTCTCGAAAAGCAGATGAGCCAGTACGATGCTATTCTGCTGGGATATGCGGTGATGATTGTCCTGATGGTGGTGACTTTAGGGTTGGTTCCGTCGGTGCTACGTAAGGCGGAGTGGATTCCACAGGCTCAGTAACCGACTCTGAACTATTCAGGACAGGAAACAAGCGAGATCCGGGCGACGCTTAACGT
>SPBP01000064.1 GCA_004525935.1 Lentisphaerales bacterium
ACGGTCCGGGGAATAGTCTCCGGTCACATTAAGGAGGATGATCATGGCGTTCACATTGCAGCTCGGTGATATGGCTCCTGATTTCGAGGTGCCGGCAACAGATGGAAAGACCTATAACCTGGCCTCTTTCGCCGGGGCGAAGGTGCTGGTGGTCTTCTTCACCTGTAATCATTGTCCTTATGTGACCGGTTCCGACGAAACGACTCGTGCCACCGCAAAGCGCTTCAAAGACCGCGGCGTTTCCTTTCTCGGCATCAACTCCAACAGCGAAAATACCCATCCGACGGACGACTTTGAAAACATGAAGTTGCGGATGGCCGAGCAGAAATTCCCGTGGGTCTATGCGCGTGACAAATCGCAGACAGTTGCTCTTGCATATGGCGGGCTCAGGACTCCGCACTTCTTCGTATTCGACAAGGACCGAGAGCTCGTCTACACCGGCCGGGGTGTTGATAATCCGATCGACACAACCAAGTTGACGGTCAACGATCTCGACCGCGCCCTGGAAGAACACCTGGCCGGGAAGCCCGTCAGCAGGCCGAAGACCAATCCCATCGGCTGCAACGTGAAGTGGGAAGGTCAGGACGCTCACTGGATGCCACCCGACGCCTGCGACCTGGTCTAGCCGGGTCGCAACACCATTACTGGTTGCCTGAAGATTCTTCTGCCTCGCACATTCCTCGTGCCGCCGTATGGCAGCGCTTGACATCACGGCCTCTGTCCAACACGATTTCCGGGCTGACCCGACCGGTGAGTCCAGGTCCAAAACAGCAGAAGGGTTGCGAGTCTCGAACACATTTGTCTCGCTTGTTAAACGGAGTACTTCGACGTCTGATTGATGAAGTACGGCTCGATAAAGTACCGCGCTCGGTCAACTGGATGTGGGCCTGCTATATGACGATGGGTAATAACGTCGATTTCACGACGTACGAGTCGGTGCGGAGCTCGGGCGACAGAAACTGAGAAAGGTTCTTACTCTATCGGCACCGGCACTTCGGGAGCAGGCGTCACGGGCGCGACATCACCTTCAATACCGCCGAGGTCGACGGGAATAGCCGTCTCGCCGGGCAGGCTTTCAGTACCCGCGGGACGTACTTCACCCGGTGGCATCTCCGCCGGCATTCCACCCGGCATCCCCGGTCCCTGCGGTTGCGCCTGCGGAATCGGTACACTGCCCATTATCGACGTCTGCCCTTCCGACACCGAGAACAGCCGCGCGAGGACGATCGTGTTGAGCATGAATATGACCGTGAGCACAACTGTGGTCTTGGTAAGAACATCTGCAGCCCGCGCACCGAACAATGCCTCTCCCATTCCGGCGCCGAACGCGAGCCCCAACCCCTGGTCTTTGGAGCGCTGCAGGAGAATAATACCTACCAGAAGCAGGCCAATAATAACCTCAACACCGAGAAGCAGGAACCTGATTATGTGCATGGTCAGTTACCTTCCGAAGCGGCGTTATGAAATGCCGCACGTACAATTTCTACAAACGATCCGGCATCAAGCGCGGCCCCACCAATCAGGCCGCCATCAATATCGGGTTGACTCATAAGCTCCTTGGCATTCCCCGGCTTCATGCTGCCGCCGTACTGGATCCGAATGGAATCCGCCGTCTTCTTGTCGAAGATGTCTGCCAGCAGCCCGCGGCTAAGCGCATGTACTTCCTGCGCCTGCTCGGGTGTTGCGGTCCGACCCGTGCCAATTGCCCACACCGGTTCATAGGCTACCACTATCGACGCTGCTCCTTCGCCCACATCTTTGAGACAGGCCCGGACCTGCGCGGAAACAACCTGCTCCGTCTTGTTTCCTTCGCGTTCCTCTAGCGTCTCGCCCACGCAGAGGATGGGTGTTATAGCACCAACTATCGCAGCCTTGACCTTCAGGTTAATGGTCTCATCCGGCTCGTGAAAATAGGCGCGACGTTCACTGTGCCCGAGGATCACGTAGCGGCAATAGAGGTCGCGGAGCATCCCGGCGCATACCTCCCCGGTATACGCGCCTTCCTTTTCCCAGTGCATGTTCTGGGCGCCGAGCTTCATTACCGTCCCGCTGATCACGTCGCCCACGGCCTTCAGTGCCGTGAACGGGGGGCAGAGCACAACGTCGACGTTCACGCAATCGGCAAGATCTATCTTGATGCCGGAAGCCAGTTCTACGGCTTCTCCGACAGACTTGTTCATCTTCCAGTTTCCGGCAACTATCGGTTTTCTCACCGTTAACCTCCGCTACTTGTCCGTCAATGCCGTGATCCCCGGCAATTCTTTGCCCTCGAGAAACTCCAGGCTCGCGCCGCCACCGGTGCTGATGTGCGTGAACTTGTCTGCCAACCCGCTCATGTTGACCGCGCTCACGCTGTCACCGCCGCCGACAATACTGGTGCAATCGGCCTGCGCAATCGCCTTCGTGATCGCCATCGTTCCCGCTTCAAACGGTTTCATTTCGAAACAACCCATCGGTCCGTTCCAGACAACCGTCTTCGCCTTGGATATCTCGGCGGCAAACAATGCCGCCGTCCTGGGCCCGATATCAAGCGCCAGCCATCCGTCCGGAATATTTCCCTCGCCGACAACTTTCGTGTTGGCTTTTTCGTCGAAGGCATCGGCAACAATGTTGTCCACGGGTAACAGGAGTTTGACGCCTGCCTGTTCTGCCTGTATCAATACCTGCTTCGCCAGCTCAATCTTGTCTTCTTCGACAAGCGACTTGCCGATCGGCAGCCCTTTTGCCCGGTAGAAAGTGTAGGCCATCCCCCCTCCGACCAGGATTGCATCGACCTTCCCGATCAAGTTGGTGAGAACATCTATCTTGCCGCTTATCTTGGCGCCGCCGATTACCGCAACGAACGGTCGCGCAGGATCCGTCAGGGCCTGACCAAGGTACTTGATTTCCTTCTCGAGCAGAAAGCCGGCCGCGCACTGGTCGAAATGCTTCTTGACAACCGCCATCGATGCGTGCGCCCTGTGCGCCGTTCCAAACGCATCGTCTACGTAAATCTCCCCGAGCTCGGCAAGTTGTGCAGCAAAATCGGCCTGCCTGGTCTTCATCTCCGCCTTTGCCGCTTTCTTCACATCGTCCGTGGCATCCTCGGCAACCTTGGCCTTCCCTTCCTCCTCAGGATGGAATCTCAGGTTTTCCAGGAGAAGCACTTCACCGGGCTTGAGCGCCTCGGCCATCGTCACCACCTCCGGCCCAACGCAGTCCGGCGCGAACTCAACCTCCCGGCCCAGCAGCTTGGCAAGCCGATCAGCAGCCGGTTTCAGACTGAATTCCGGTGATGGCTTGCCTTTCGGCCGACCCAGGTGACTCATCAGCACGAGTGAAGCGCCCTGCCCGAGAATATGCTTTATCGTCGGCAACGCGGCCCGGATCCGTTCGTCATCGCTGACCTCTCCACCGGCAAGCGGCACGTTGAAGTCAACGCGCATCAGAACGCGCTTGCCCTTCACATCAATGTCTCGAACGGTCTTCTTGTTCATTTTTCGACTTCCTGGAACCTTGAACCCTGTTACAGGGCCGCCATCCTCTTGAACAGGTCCACGCAACGTGACGAATAGCCGTACTCGTTGTCATACCACGACACGAGCTTCACCAGGCGCTGACCCAGGCGCATCGTGCACAACGAGTCGAATACACTGCTTGAGGAGCTGCCGATGATGTCGGTACTGACAATCGGGTCTTCGGCGTATTCCAGGATGCCCTTCATGGGACCGGTCGCTGCCGCCTTGACCACCGCGTTGACGTCTTCCACGGAGGCGTCCTTCTTCAGCGTTGCAACAAGGTCAACAAGGGATGCATCGACCGTCGGCACCCGCATCGCCATACCGTTCATCTTCCCCTTCAGTTCTGGAATGACGAGGCCTATTGCCTTGGCAGCGCCCGTCGTGGTCGGGATCATGTTGACCGCCGCTGATCGTGCACGCCGCAGGTCCTTGTGGGGCATGTCGAGAAGCGACTGGTCATTGGTGTAGCTGTGGATCGTGGTCATTAAACCTTCTTCGATTCCAATCGTATCATGAACAGCCTTAACCATGGGAGCCAGGCAGTTGGTCGTGCAGGAAGCGTTCGAGACGATCTTTGCACTGCTCGTAAGATCCTTGTCGTTCACTCCCAGCACAACTGTGGCATCAACATCTTCGGCAGTCTTGGAAGGCACACTCAGCAAAACGCGCTTGGCGCCAGCCTTAAGATGAAGCTCTATCTTGTCTCTTGAACGAAATACACCCGTGCTTTCGAGAACAACGTCTACGCCGAGATCACCCCAGGGCAGCTTTGACGGATCACGTTCGGCAAGAACCTTCAACGGCTTGCCGTTCACCACCAGCGAATCGCCCTGTACTTCCACGGTCCCCTTGAACCTGCCGTGTGTTGAATCATACTTGAGCAGATAGCCCAGGGTCTTGGCATCCGTCAGATCGTTAACGGCCACAATCTCGATATCCTTGTCCAGCTGCGCAATACGATAAACAATGCGCCCGATCCTGCCGAAGCCGTTGATTCCTACTTTGATTGCCATGTTTTCTGTCTCCTTTGGTTGATTTACAGACTTGCACCGGTTGCCTTGAAAAGAAGGGTGTCAGGCTACATTAGAACGCCACCATCGTCAACTGCCCAATCGTCGTTTTCTTGCTTTCCGGGCAGGATTCTATCAGTGTTATTCCTGCTTCTCTCGCTGCGGCGGGCAAGCTAGCCTGTATTGGTGATTCTTTTGGAGTTGGCATCTGTCATGAAACGATTCCTGGTTCTATTCGTCTTCTTCCTCTCCGGCGCCGCCGGCCTCATATACCAGATCGTCTGGATGCGGAAACTGACGTTGCTGCTGGGCTCAGCCGCAGGCGCTGTCAGCACCGTGCTGGCGGTGTTCATGGGCGGGCTTTCGCTGGGTGCATGGCTTCTCGGTCGATATGGTGACCGCGTGAAGTCGCCGATCGCGTGGTACGCACTGATCGAACTGGCGATAGCAGTCTTCGGCGTTCTCAGTGGCCACGCGATCGCCGGACTCCAGGGAACCTATGTCTCGCTGGTGCGCGGGCAGGCAATCGCTCCCGCCCTCCTCGGCTTTGTGCGATTCGTTTTTGCCGTTGCCGCGCTGATCGTTCCCACAACCTTAATGGGTGCTACACTGCCGATATTGCTGCGGGGCATGTCCCGCGACTTCCGAAAGCTCGGGTATGATGCCGGTCTGCTCTACTCGATAAACACGCTCGGTGCCTTCGTGGGTACCGTGCTGACGGCTCTTCTGCTGATTCGTACGCTCGGGCTGCAGGCTGGCCTCGTCGTCGCCGCATGCCTGAACCTGGCTGCCGGGCTCATCGCACTGGCAGCCATCGGAGCCCGACAGTCCCGGCCCGTAACCCCATCGACTGCGGAGATCCCCGTGCAGGAGCATGGTCCGGAGTCAAATCGAGCCATGGTCAGGACAGTCGAGATTGCGCTGTTGCTCTCCGGTTTTCTGGGGCTGGCTTATGAAGTGCTGTGGACCAGGCACATCATTTACGTGCTTGCCGCTAACTCGGTCTACGCGTTCAGCGCGGTTCTCGCCGCGGTGCTGTTCGGAATCCTGCTCGGCAGTTACGCAGCCGCACTGGCAATGAAGAACGGCAATCCGACCGCACGGGTCTTCGGGCTTCTCCTGGTATTCGCCGGCATCGCCGCGCTCCTGACAACGAGGATCATGTGGCTCATGGCCCAGGAATTCATCAGCAACCGCATGTTTCTCTCGGCAAGTATCGTCATGTTCGTCAAAAGCGTGGCGATTCTCCTGTTGCCGACCGCTATTCGCGGCAGCACCTTCGCGGTGGCTGCACGAATCTGCGTCAGAAGCCAGGACAGGATCGGAACGGACACCGGCCGACTGTATGGCCTTAATACCTTCGGCGCCATATTCGGCGCGCTGGCCGGCGGCTTTGTGATACTTCCGCTGCTCGGGCTGAAGGCCGGACTGATAACACTTGCCTCACTTGATATTGCCGTTGGCTTGTTTGTGATCTTGCGCAGTGAACGGCGTATTGTACCGGGTCGGCGTACCGTGTTTGTCGGATTGCTTGGTGTTATCGCCTACGTGTCGGCAATCCTTGCTCATAATCCCGTGGAACAGCGGCTGGAAAACAACCAGAAGATCATCTTCCAGGAAGACGGACCGGAATCGTCAGTGCTCGTCGTTGAATCGCCGGACGGAAACCGGAGCCTGGTCGTCGATGGCGATGTCCAGGCAGGTTCGGACCCCACCAGCCTGTTGCATCTTCGTCTGCTGGGACACCTGCCGGTAATGCTGCACGGGCAAGCCCGGGACGTCCTGGTAATTGCGCTTGGGGGAGGCATTACGGCCGGCAGTATTCTTTGCCATCCAGTCGAGCGGGTCGACATCGTGGAACTCTCCCGCGTGGTCCCGAAAGCCACGGCGCTCTTTGGAGCATGGAACAACCAGATGCTCGAGGACAAACGCGTTAACCTTATCCATGATGACGGCAGGAATTACCTGCTGACCACGACGAACATGTATGACGTCATTACGACTGATCCGCTGGACCCCGATGATGCCGGCATGACAAGTCTCTACTCGCTCGAGTACTATAAACTGGTCCGATCAAGGTTGAGGCCCGGCGGAGTGGCATGCCAGTGGCTGGTTACCCGCCTGAAACAGGAGGACTACATGATGCTGGTCCGAACATTCTCCTCCGTCTTTCCAAGTTGCATGTTGTGGAACGGCGAGCTCAGTACGATACTTGTCGGACTGAACGGAGATTCGAGTGCAACGTATGATATATTCGCGGCGGAATTCGAACGGCCGGCCGTGAAACGAAGCCTGGCCCCCATGGGCCTTGAAACGCCTGAACAATTGCTGGCGCTGAAACTCGCCGGCCCGGGCCAGATCAGACGATTCGTGGGCGAAGGTCCGCTCAATACCGATGACCGACCGCTGATCGAGTATGCATCGTCTCTGATCGTGCGGCAGACTCTGGAGCTCGTACCGGAGTTCAGGACGCCGACTGAACGAGGGCAGACAGATGAGGATTGAGCGGCAGGAGGCATCAGGTATGGGAGTATGGGAGTCTACCCGCATGAATCATAATCGTCTTAGCCCTGCTTTCGCAGGGCTAGTTCAAGTTGGGAGGATCTTAAGGGCCGCAGTGGCGTCGTAGGAAGCGCCGTTATCCGGCCGAATTGTTGTCGAGCAATCCGCAAAGGTTACGACAAGAGCATGGTGAGAAGCGCCGTCAGCGTCGTGGGATGGGGTGGAGTATCCAGGACCTGTAGTAGTGAGCACCGTGCGCATGATCATTTGACCGTCTTCTTTCCGATAAAATCGACCTGTTCGGCAAGGTCGGCGACCAGTTCGGGATCGAATTTGTCCGGGTTGTTCCTGGCAATGTCCAGCGCCGCCTGGGCATAAGGTAAAGCACCGGCAAAGTCGTTTTGCGCCACATGTAGCTGAGCGAGACGATCATCGGCGTCTACCTCGTCCGGATAAAGCTCCCGAAAACGCCGACAGAGCTTTTCGGCCTCATCCCACCTTCCGGCGCGGATCGCGTCATTGGCCGCATTGCTCAATTCGTCCAAGTGATCTATCTTCCGGCTGTGAGAAAACCAGGACATATGGTTTTTGTACAGGATTCCGAGGGACTTGAGAAGTTCTTTCGCTGGCTCAAGTCCATGCCGTGCCCTTTCTGCAAACGGAGCGGCGCGCTCAATCGGCACAGCCGCATGTACGGCAACGATCCGACGGCAAACGAAGGACGCATCGCCAGAGGCCACCGGGTGTTCTGCTGCGACCGCGGAAAGCGAGGCGGTTGCGGTCGCACGTTTCCGGTTCTGTTCGCCTGGGTGTTGCCGCGACACAGTTTCACCGCCCCATTGGTCTGGCAAGCTGTCCTGCGCCGGCTCGACGGTCTTTCGATCCGGGCATCCTGGCAAACTGCGGCAACGCCCTTGGCGCTGGATTCCTTCTATCACTTGATCCAACGGCTCCGGCGGCGTCTGAGCGTTTTGCGAACGGCTTTGTCCGGGATTCGCCGTCCGCCCAAGAGCAAGATTGCGATCCGTTGCTTCAAACCTTCGAGCATCTGCGCGGGGCTTTTCCCGAGGAGCCATGTCCGATCGAAGCCTTCCAGCAGCGTGTCCAGATACCTTGGACCGGATAGTCCCTGTTGAGGCGGTCGATCCGTGGCGCGCGTAGTGGCGGCATACTCCTTGTGCCGTGTTTCAGTCCGTTCTTCTTGTTTCCGATCCCGCGAGGTCCAAGGCGTCCGTTAACTGAGCGCTCCGACCGAATTGCCGCGCAGCTCGGCGGATATAAGAAGAGCGGAAAACTCCGACAACACGACAGGGCACTCCCCAATTCGCAACCTGTTCGGCTATTTTCCGCTCCCATAACAACTGCCGATCCCGGCGCGGTTGCCGGAACGGCCAAACACGGAAGGGAGTAAAGACCAAATGCACAACCCAAGCGCCTACCTCAAAATGCGCGTCCTCGGCGCTGTCGATATGGCCGAGGGCAACTCTATCGTGGCGCGAATCAAGAATGTCAGCGCCATGACCTTCACCGACGAAGACGGTCAGGCCCGGCAATTCACATGGAGAACCATCAGCACGTGGCTCTACCGTTACAAGGTCGGCGGCATTACCACCATGGAGAACAAACCGCGGTCTGACAAAGGCCGCACCCGCAAGGTCGTGCTGGAGGATCTCCAGGAGGCCATCGACCAGATCCTGCCCAAACTCCATGGCCGCGCGCCGACCCGCGGGGCCATCTACCGGCTCTGTATCGAGGAAGGGCTGCTCTCCCGCTCCCAGGTGGCGCCCAACACGTTCCGCCGCCTGGTCAAACAGCACGACATGCTCAAGCCGGAAGCCGACTGCGACAATAAACGCCGGCTGGCTTTCGCCAAGGCCCACGCCAATGAGATGTGGCAGGCTGACACGCTCTTCGGCCCGTACGTCAACCATAACGGCACGCCCACCCAGAGCAAACTGATCGCGCTCCTCGACGACTGCTCCCGTGTTTGTTGCCACGGCCAGTTCTTCGTCGCCGAAACCACCGACACCCTGATCCAGGCCCTGCGCGCCGCCTTCTACAAACGCGGCGTGCCTCAGTCCCTCTACGTGGACAACGGATCCATCTACACGTCCAAGGAAATCGTACAGATCTGCGCCCGGTTAGGCTGCCTGCTCCATCACGCTCCCGTCCGGGACGGCGCGGCAAAAGGGAAGGTGGAAAGATTTTTCAGAACCGTTCGCGATCAGTTCCTCGTTCGAAATCTCGATCTTTCCAGTCTGGAGGTTCTGAACCGTTCTTTCACCGAATGGGTCGAGGAACGCTACAACGCTCAAATTCATTCCGTCCTCGGCATGCCGCCCCTGGACCGCTACGCGCTGGATCGCAGCCGGATCCGATTCCTGCCCCCCAACGAGGCCAACGACGAACTCTTCTTTGTCGAGGAGCCACGCCTGGTCCGGGCCGACAACACCTTTTCCTTCAAAGCGATGCGCTTCGAAGCCCCGCGGCACCTGCCCGACCGCACCATACAAGTGCGTTTCGAACGAAAGAATCCCGCAAGCAGGGTGATCGTCTACTACAAGGGCGAACGTATGGGCGAAGCCCGGCTTCTGGACATGATCGCAAACGATAGAAAACCCATCATCGAAAACAAGGAGGTCTGAACATGATCCGCTCTCACTTCGGTCTTACGCGCAGTCCCTTCGAATCCGACACCCTCACCCTGCTGGAACATCAACAGGAGGTCTTCGACATCCTCCGCGTTCACGCCCAGCAGGGCGGCTTGTGCCTCGTTCTCGGCGAGCCGGGCACGGGCAAGAGCGTGTTGAAACAGGCGCTGGTCGCGCACGACCCGAAACGCATGATCACCCCTGTGGTCAATCGCACGCTCCACACCTACCACAACACCCTTCGCATCCTCTGTGAAGCCTTCCAGATAGAGTTCGATGGCCGCGACTGCAAGTGCGAGCGCCTCCTCGTCCAGGAGGCATTCCGGTTGCACCACACCGGCAAGCTGCTCGTGCCCATCATTGACGACGCCCACCTGATGCAGACCGACTGCCTGCGTAAGCTCAGGCTGCTCTGCGAGGACTTCCCCCGAAGCCACAACCTCGTGCTCATCGGCCAACCGCCGCTCATGCAGGCGTTGTCTCTGTCCATCAACGAGGAAATCCGCTCCCGCGTCACCTACTCGGTGATCCTGCCACGTCTCTCGCCCGAGGCTGTTGAGCGTTTCATCCTCGATCAGTTCGATCTGGCCGGACTCGGCCACAATACTTTCACCCAGGATGCGCTCGCGCTCGTTGTCCGCTCCTCGGAAGGGCTCCTGCGCAGAGCCAGAAACCTCTGCATCGCCGCCCTCATCGAGACGGTCCGCGATCAAACCAAAACCGTGGACCTCAAACAAGTCAACAAGGTCCTCATGCAGCCCCACTGGAGAAGAGACTATGATCAGCCCGCGCCCTGACCTCGCACAAAACAAGCCGTGGACTCGCGAACAAATCCGCGCAGCCCTCCGCATCGAGCTGGCGCCTCTGCTTCAAAAGCGCGGACTCGCCCTCCGCGATCGCGGCGGCGGCAACCTCGAAACAGAACAGCATAAGGGCCTCTTTATCAAAGCCTGGTACTGGAACTGGCCCGAACGCGACATGTCCGGCAACACTATCGACTTCTTCGTCGATATCCTCGGCATGTCGTTCAACCATGCTATGAAGGAAATCCTCAAATGACCGAAAATGGGCTCATCCCAAGAAAAGCAGCGCGCGCCTCGTCATATCACTACGACGCGAGCGCGGCTATTCGGCCGCAAAACTCGATGGCAGTCCGCCCATGCGCCCAAGTGCGTTATGATGCCAATAAGGGGAAATCTATGATCTCAATTCGGCCGGTAACATTCAGCATCGTATACAGATGACCGAACCGGTGCTTCTTCTCCCTGCTTGCCCTTTC
>SPBP01000371.1 GCA_004525935.1 Lentisphaerales bacterium
CGTAAGGCAACGTGTCCAGGTCCCGCGCCTGTGACCGCAACACGACGACGAGATCGGTAGTCGCCCCACGATCCCAGTTTGCCCGGTACCGCGACTCGTAAGCGTACCGAAACTCGACAGGGTCCTCGAACGGGATGAGATCGAATCCCTGGTCCTTCAGGCCCGTGAGAATACCTTCCTCCGTCAAGAGCCCATCAGGATCAGCAACCAAGGTGAGTCGCGCCACCTGGGAGGGGAACTCTTTCAGCACTCTGTCACGCCAGGTCGCCGTTCCGGAGATGTTCTGTCGTTCCATGTTCACGAGATATCCAGTCTCCGAAGCAAGTCCTGCACGCGCTCGTATGCGTCCCGCTGTATGAATGCCCGCTCTTCGGCATCGGTGAGTTCCTCGAAATCCGCAACCGATTTCGGTCCGATGTGTTCAGGCGATGCGAACTTCTCGGCAATGTGCAGGAGCCCTTCCTTGACCAACCCGTGTCCGATGTGCGGCACGAACTCGGCCGCCAAGGCGTCCGGGCCGCCGGGATAATTCTTCACGCAGTAGTGCACGTCCCACGGATCCTTCTCTTTGAGCCGGGTCGCCATGGCCATGCCCTTCATCGCAAGAAAGGGAATGATGGCAGCGACCCGAATGGTGCAAGTGTCCCTGGCGCCGTCCGGCAACATGCCATGGACGTGGACCTCCCTTGCAGACTCAAAAGCCAGATCACAGCCGCGCGCCTTCCGCGCCCGGACATCCTGGACTTCCTGGGTTCGGTGTCTTCTGGTTGTTCCTTCGTACTCGCCCGCCAGCAGATCAACCTCGACTTCAATCGGGCGTTCGCCAACCGTGACCGTCCGCCAGAAGATGAACGGCTGGTTCTCGTCCTGTCGGTATCCTTGGCCCAGGAGCAGTTTACGAATGGTCTTGTAGCCCGGATCGCGCAGAGTTTTGTGGTTCAGCGCCAAGTCAACGTCCATGCTGCCGATATGCCGCGCCTTGTCCTGAGGGATCAGCAACATCGGCACCCAACCGCCGACCACGACAATGTCGTCGTGGTATTCGCCGAGAAGGTGGACCAACTCCAGCATCACGGAGCGGGCCGCCTCGACCTGAATGGCGTCGTAGTCTCGCTTGGTCACCATAGCTTTGCCAACTCCTGCTTCCAGACAGCCTCGGCAGCCTCTTCGCCGCGTCCTTTGTACCCCTTGAGATCAAGATAGAGTTGGACGGGACAGACAACTCTCAACCCTTCGACATCTCTGGCCCCATAGAAAACCCCATCATCATATGGAATCATCAGACTCACGTTGGCGCCGCTGGGCACTTCCTTCAATTCGACCCGTCCCACAAGTCCTTCCGGGATGTTGCCGATGTAGGCCATGGTCCGTTGCCCGCGCACGGCGGGAGCGATCCGGCGGGCAGCCGAGAACCCGGTGAAGGCATACGGAATGTCGAGTTCGCCGCACGCCTTGGCGAGAGCCGCCTCAAGTTCGTCCGTCTCCTTCATCGAGTAGAAGTCCCGCACGGTATTCTTGCGGTAGGTGTAGTTCTCGGCCCAGTCCGTCAGGAGGCCCTGCGGCTTCGTCAGCATGAACCCCGCATCTCCTTCTGCAATCCACTCACGGTCCCGCAACCGCTTCTTTACGTTAGCCACCTGCCCGAGACTGACGCCTGCCTCGTCGGCCAAGGCTTGCGTCTTCCATGCGGACCTGCGCATCAGCAACACCCGCAGCACCCGCGTCGATTTTGGCGCGTACAGCGACCGCAGGTCCCGTTTCTGCGGGAACGGGTTGCGAATTCCCTCCCTGCGGATGAAGACCTGACCGAACGAAAGGCGGCAGTTTCCGGCGAGATCGAGGTGTCCGACCCCATCGTTCGCACAAATCTCGGCAGCCTCGGGCGAGACATACGGAGCCATGAACACCCCATACGCCTCCGGGAATGCGCTGCGGCAGCGCAGAAGCTGGTTGACCGCATCCCTTGCCAGCCTGGGCTGACCGTTCGCCTTCACTTCCACAACGATCTGCCAGGACGCCCCGTCTTGGGCCTGCAGATCGAGCAGGATGTCCGCCTCGGCATTCCCCTGCCGCTGGTTCTCCCTCACCCGTTTCACATGAATGAACGGGACCTCTTCCAGGCAAGCCCTGATGGCGACGACCGCTTGTTCTTGTATGTCGTTCTCTTTCATTGCCATTGTCACTTTCAACAAACGCTGAAAAGGCTACAACAAGAGGAACCTGGCGTCAAGCGTCTTTCAGTTCACGACCTTATTTCAGCATATGCTGAAAACCATTGCTTGCATGAACAAGGCCGTATGCCGATTCACGGAACATCACCCGTCCACCCCATGCACCCTTGCCACCAGGATCGGCGTCATCTCGGGTACCACGCACTCCCGCCGCTCTATGTCATGTCGCCAGTTGCGTTCCTCGTCCTGCAGCTCCTGGAGTCGGACTGATCGAACAGATTGAAGGCCAAGCCGCTCGATCATGCGATGCCGCGCCGCGAAACCGGCTTCAGCACGTTCTTGCTCCCGGCGTACCGATTCCCCATGGACCTGTAGCAAGTCCTCGTAGAGTGCCTTGCCTTGTGCCTCGGCCGCCGCCCACACGGTGCCATATTCAGCGCCAGGGAGCGCACTTCCTGTACTATCCATGACATCGAATTGTCCGGCCAGACCAGACTCCAAGATCGGCCCTTCCGCGCTGCCCGCCCCCCGTGCCCCTCCAGGTAGTTCACGGTCATCTGCTCGATCCAGTGGGGCAGCGGATGATCCATGATGCTCCGCGCCTGCGCGGGGTCGGGGTTGGCCGGGTCCGTGAACATCGCGACGGCGGCATCTCTTCCGCGAGCCTTCTCTCGTACCCTCTCGACGAGCGCATCAACCTTGGCCTCGGCATCGGTCGGAGCCAGGATGGTCTCGACGTAGAGGTCGCCGAACATCTGACCGGCTTCTGCGGAATCAAG
>SPBP01000452.1 GCA_004525935.1 Lentisphaerales bacterium
CCTTTGCTCTTCATGCCAGGCTGAGCTGCATTTGGCATAGGCAAGCGGATTGCGTCCAATAAATAGAGACCCACCACAAAGAAAATTACCGCAACGAAATAGTTACCATACCGGCCAACATCGCCCAGCATCCGTCCAGCCGCAGCAGTGATGGCACCGATCACGCCTATGGTGATCAGAATGCCCGTCGCGAAGAGAAGTGAGATGGTGAACGCCCGCCGGGTGGTAATACGGCCCTGTTGGTCAATGAACCCGACAATCAGTGGAATACTCGCCAAGTGGCAGGGGCTCAGCAGAATGCTAAGCACACCCCACACAAAAGCGGCGCTCAATGCAAGGCCAGCCGATCCTTCGACTGCGCGTGACAGAGCTGTGAATAGTTGTTCCATCTGAAAACTCCCTTCATTGGGGTGAGCATTCACCGATCTTGCATGCCTTGCTGATCTGCTGAGGTGTCAGCTTCATTTTATCCGCAAGTGCCTTGGCAATTGCAATTTGCTCGCCTGTTTCCAAAGGATTTGCTGCAACCCACTGCTTAAGGTTTTCTGCCTTCACGAAAAAGCCCTGATGAAAACACCCCGCTGACGCATACGTTCCGTCCGGCTTCGTCCGCTGTCCAAACCAGGCCACCGCCGTGGCCGGCTCCAGGGACGCCACGCTTCCATTGTGCGTCTTGACGACAACCTTCTCGCCTGTCAGCCTGTCTTTCTCCCGAATCTCGATATCCTTACCCGTCCGGGCGGCTACGCCCAGGGCGCAGTGCGAGCAACAGCCCCACGTCTTCACGTCGCCGACAATCACCTCCGCGGCGTCTTCGGGATATACAGACCGGTCGCAGAATCCGCATTTGTTCGCCAGTTCCTTGCTTTGGAGCACGGCCAGATCCAGCACATTCCCGCCGCTTGCTTGCCGTTCCTTTTCTGCCGCGTCTTTGCCCGCAAACGCCTTGACTGTGGGCCGCCCCGTCTTCGCTTCCATCCCGTACACATAGACCGCATCGGTGATCGGCACCATATTGCAAGTTGCCCGGTCCGCAACTGTTACCTTCTTCTCGAACTCGGTCTTGTCCTCGGTCAGGCACGAGTACATAACGAAGTAGTGATGCATTCCGCACAGCCGCACGGCGCCTTTGTCTGTCTTGACCACCACCAGGCTGTTTGACGGAATATCCCCGTCGCACATGTAGCAGATGGCGGCTTGGGCCCTCGTGTCCGGTTGCGCCGGCGTCCACCGGCTGACGTCCGGCGGGGCTGCTGCGCTCGCCAGGTCCACTCCGAACTCCTTCCATTTCGCCAGGATGTCTTCCTTGCCGAAGAACCCCTCGTGCCGAAACAGTTCCTTCCCGGTCGCGTCATAGAATATCTGCGTCGGAATCATGTTGATCCCGTACTTCTTCCCCGCATCCGGGTTCTCCCATACGTCAATGAACTGGACGTCCAGCCTCCCGATGTAGGTTTTTTTGAGGTCTTCCAGAATCGGCGCCATCATCTTGCACGGGATGCACTGGGTTGCCCCGAGATCAAGCAGGCGAGGAATGGCTTTCCCCTGACTGGCCGGTTCCTGGCCGCCCTGTACGCCGTTCGCCTCAGTAGCGGCGGGAGTATTGTTCACCGTCGTCGTGTCGGCCGAAGCCGGCTTTTTCCCGGCGTTCTTGGCGATCAGCACCCCTACAATCGCCACAGCCAGGACGATCCAGATCCACTTACCCGGCCCGCCGCAACAACTTCCGCCGCCGCTTCCACCGGCGGCCACCTCATCCTTCTTTCTTATATTGTTATCCATGGTTGTTCTTGCCTCCTCAACAAACTAGTTTCTCCGTGCCGGCCGTTGCCGCCTTTGCAATGGCCTCAGGCGTAGGCGGGGTTTTGCCCTTGTCCATGCCCAGATCAGCTAATTGCAGGTGCTCGTATTGCTTGAAACCAGCCTGCTCCAAGCTGTTCTTTACGCACTTGAGCGGACAACCGTCAATCGCCAATATGCGCGCCGCCGACTTCGTGGTCGCCATAATGCCACTGACGCGTCCACCAATTCCAGCGAGACAAAACATCTTGCCCGCTCCATCATGCGTAAGTTTACGAGCGGCCTGATCAGCCACCGCCCCGACATCAGCCGCGCCCGAACAGGAAAAGATTAATTTCGGAGCGTCTCCGCATGCACAACTCTGGTCACTCATGACATATCTCCCTATTTTGTTGTTACTGATTCAGAAATGTCTTGATTGCCTCAACATTCAGAACTTTCCCTGAGCCTTTCACTGCACCATCGATCACGAG
>SPBP01000238.1 GCA_004525935.1 Lentisphaerales bacterium
AAGGAACCCACCGCCACGATCAAGTGATAGCAGCGACCTCTGCAACGCCCGCTTGAATCGCAGCGACAAGCTGTCCTGCCGTTACAGGCTTGTGAAGAAGCGCGGTCTTTCTGCGGTTCCCGACAAGCTGGTCAAGACCCGAGGGCGGGGCGAACCCGGTGCAGAATACCACCGCCGGCATCACCCAGTTGTTCTTGGCACAAAGCTCGGCGATTCGTTTGACGGCTTCAAAGCCGTCCATGACGGGCATCATCAGGTCCATGGTCACAACCGCAGGATGCTGCTTCTGAAAGGCTTCGACGCCGTCCGCACCATTACTCGCTGTCCGGACTTCCATTTCGGGGAGATCGAAACTTGCAATAGTGGTGAATAACTCGCGGATGGTTGGATCGTCATCAACAACAAGCAGTGCTTTCAAGTTGCAGGGACGAAGACTCATGTCATGGAACTCCAAACAGATATGCTATATATAGGACTCAGGACCACGCCTGGTCAAGTTGCTTTCTTCTTTGTTTGTGGCGGATGGGGACGCCGATACGCTGTTCTACTTCTTTCCGATCAGGCGCAGGATCAGGTTCACGACTATGGTAAGGACGACGCTTAGGACGATGCAGGTTGCCAGAGGGAAGAAGAGGGTCATGCCTTTCCACTGGGCACGAACATCGCCCGGAAGTCGGACGTGCGGTAGTCTGCCACCACAGCATACCAGCAGCGTACCGACCAAGAGCAGTATCCCGCCAGTCACCAGAAGCACAATCCCCATACTTTTCATTGCCCCGTATTCTCCTGGGCCCAAGGATCGATGAACATAATCAATGACCCTTGTGGTGTGAGGGTTGAATTATATCATGGTTCGGAGCTGTAAGGAAATGGCAAGCACGGACAATGTGGGAGTGGTGGTTGCCCCGTCCGTGATCCTTGAGGCACGTGTGTGGAACAGGGAACTTGCCCGGTACAGGACACTGTGGTAGGCTCCATTCTTCCCGTCGGTGGCGGATGGTGTAAGCAAGGCATGTCCACACGGCCGAGTAGTTTCAGGAGAGTATGAAGGAAAAGTATCCATTTTCTGAGATTGAGGAGCGGTGGCGAGCATACTGGCGCGACAATGGCCTTTTTGCAGCCGACACGTCAAAGGTCGAGGCAAAGTTCTACTGCCTGATGATGTTTCCTTATCCTTCTGCGTCGCTGCATGTAGGGCACGGCCGCAACTACATAATCGGCGATGCTGTCGCACGCTACAAGAAGATGTGTGGGATGAATGTCCTGGCTCCGATGGGATGGGATGCGTTCGGACTACCTGCAGAGAATGCCGCGATCAAATCTGGAATTCCGCCCAGGGAGAGCACGCTTAGCAATATTGCCACGATGAAGCGTCAACTGGATTCATGGGGTGTGTGTTACGACTGGGACAGGGAAGTATCCTCTTGTATGCCCGATTACTACCGGTGGACGCAGTGGATCTTCTTGAAGCTTCATGAGAAGGGCTTGGCCTACAGAGGCAAGGCCGCGGTGAACTGGTGCCCGAGCTGCGCTACGGTGTTGGCGAATGAGCAGGTGGTGGACGGGCTGTGCGAACGTTGTGAGTCCGAAGTTGAACAGAAGTGGATGGAACAGTGGTTCTTCAAGATAACCGACTACGCGCAGCGCCTGCTTGACGATCTCGAGAAGCTGGAGGGATGGCCGGATCGCGTGAAGACGATGCAGCGGAACTGGATAGGCCGCAGCGAGGGGACGAGGGTTGATTTCAAGTTGGTTCCAAGGAACGACGCTATGCCGGAAGCACAGGAGATCATCTCGTGCTTCACTACAAGGGTCGACACGATCTACGGCTGCACCTACATGGTTATAGCCCCAGAGTGCCCTGAATTGAAGTCGATGGTGAGCGGATTGTCGGAGGAACAGGGGGTTCTTGACTACGTGGGCCGGGCATCGAAGATCAGCGCGCGCGACAGGACAGCCGATGGTCTCGAGAAGACGGGCGTCTTCACCGGTAGATACGTGGAGAACCCGTACAATGGTGAACATGTGTCGGTGTGGGTTGCGGACTACGTCCTCATGGAATACGGGAGTGGCGCTGTAATGGCCGTCCCGGCCCATGACACGAGAGATTGGGCCTTTGCAAAGAAGTACGGGCTGAAGATCCGTATTTCCATTCAGAATCCTGAACACGGGCTGGATCTCCAGCATATGGTCGACGCTTACTGCGAAGACGGAACGGTTGTCGATTCGGGTCCGTTCTCAGGAATGGCCAACCGGGAAGCCATTTCTGCAATGACAAAGCACGCTACGGATCACGGGTTCGGGGGAGCGATGGTGCATTTCCGGCTGAGGGATTGGCTGATCAGCAGACAGCGATACTGGGGAGCGCCGATACCGATCATTTACTGTGACAGGTGCGGCACTGTTCCGGTGCCGGAGTCGGATCTTCCGATTCTGCTGCCGGAGAACGTAGTTTTCGGGGCGTCGGGGGAGTCGCCGTTGGCTGGTAGTGAGGAGTTCATCAGGGCGAATTGTCCGAAGTGTGGCGGTCCTGGGCGGCGTGAGAGTGACACTATGGATACCTTCGTGGATTCAAGTTGGTACTTCCTGAGATACCTGTCAGCCCGGGACGAGTCGAAGGCTTTTGACCGCGAGACATGCGACAACTGGCTTCCGGTGGATCAGTACATAGGAGGAATCGAACACGCTATTCTGCACCTGATGTATGCTCGCTTCCTTACCAAGGTCCTCTGCGATTTCGGTTTGATCGGGTTTGATGAGCCATTTGCGCATCTCTTCACACAGGGAATGATCTGCAAGAGAAGCGAGAATGACGGCCAGCTTTACAAGATGTCCAAGTCCAAGGGGAACGTGGTTAGCCCCGATTCGCTCATCGCCAGGTACGGTGCAGATACCGTGCGACTGTACACCCTTTTTATTGGTCCGCCTGAAAAAGACGCCGAATGGAATGACCAGGGAATTGAAGGTGCGTCACGGTTCCTGCGCAGGCTGTGGCGACGGGTTTATGAGAAGCGCGATATTCTTCGATCTGCAAGTACGGTTGCGACGGATTCCTCGGGAATGGGGGAGGACGAGAGGCAGCTATGGCGGAAGACGCACGAGAGCATCAGGAACGTTACTCGTGATATCGACAGCGGCTTCCATTTCAACACTGCTGTCTCTGAGATCATGGAACTGATGAATGCCATTGATCACTGTGATATTGACGAGAGCTCGGATTCACTGAGGAAGAATGTGTACCGGGAGGCCATAGAAACAGTGATTCTACTGCTATCTCCCTTTTCACCACACATTTCGGAGGAGCTATGGGAAGAACTGGGGCATGAGCCGAGCGTTCTGAAGTGCCGATGGCCAGCCGCAAATGATGCAGCAATGGAACGGCAGGAAGCGGAGATTGCCGTTCAGGTGAACGGAAAGCTTCGGGGCAGGCTGACGGTCGGGATAGACCTCGATGATAAACAACTCGAGAGTTCAGTGATGGCATGGGAGGGGATTCAGAAATATGTTAAGGGGAAGCAGATCAGGAAAGTCATTATCATCAAGAACAAACTGGTCAACGTCGTGGTGACGTGAGGCGTGGAGATTCCCTCGGGAGGATGTTCCGGATGAGTAAAGAGTGTGTGTTCTGCAGGATTATTGGTGGGACGTTGCCGTCGTGCAAGGTGTTTGAAGATGACGATACCATTGCGTTCATGGACATCAACCCGGCCACAAAGGGGCATACACTCGTAATTCCGAAGTCTCATCACGAGGCGATTATGGATACGCCGGCCGACGTTCTTGAGAAAGTAATTGTCACAGCGCGGAAGATAGCGATCGCGCAGAAGAAGGCGCTGAATGCCGCCGGAATCAATGTTACGCAGGCAAATGGGGCACTGGCCGGCCAGATTATCGGGCACATCCATTTTCATGTGATACCAAGGTTCGAGAACGACAATCATTCGTGGAGCCGTCCGCAGGGAAAATATGATCGCGACGATGAAATGGAATCGTTCGCTGATCGGATAAGGAACGATCTGGAATAACCGGATCAACCTCGGCTGGGTGGCAGATCATTGTCCGAGAGGGAGGAAGACTGATGCAGTGTTCAAGTTTTGAAGAAGCCGTTGGTCTCATTTGTGCTGAAGACAAGCGATATGATCGTGACGCATATCTATTTCTGAGGGACGCGCTTGAGTTCACGATTGCGATGCTTAAGAAGCCGGTTGAAGGGCCGGGTCGACATGTCAGCGGGCGCGAACTGCTGGAAGGAATTCGGTGTTTCACCATTCGCGAATTCGGGCCCGTTGCCAGAATGGTGTTGAATACCTGGGGGGTCCGAGAGAGTGCAGATTTGGGGGAGATTGTCTTCAACCTTGTAGATAAGGGCATTCTGGGGGCGACGGAGTCTGACAAAAAGGAAGACTTTGCCAATGCCTATGATTTCGACGATGCGTTTGTGAAACCGTTTGTACCTGAGTGTGCCACGACGAAGCCGGCACGCGGTCGAAAGCGAGGGGTTGCGGGTTCCGATGAAGTGGGACGCAGTACGGGCAAAGCAAAACGCGTTATCGGCAATGGACCTGCCCCGTCGACCGGGGAGGAAGACGTGGCGACATGAGCCCG